>NZ_JAVRBS010000004.1:362309-407227 GCF_034531155.1 Nostoc sp. ChiVER01
GAGTTGAAGTGTTGGGTGATTTTTCAGTTGAGGTTACAGATGTTGTCTGAGTTGAGGTGTTGGGTGATTTCTCAGTTGAGGTTACAGATGTTGTCTGAGTTGAAGTGTTGGGTGATTTTTCAGTTGAGGTTACAGATGTTGTCTGAGTTGAAGTGTTGGGTGATTTCTCAATTGGGCTATTAGGACGAGTTAGCTGCATTTCAATTACTCCCTCGCCTTTTACCGATGGCTGTGCTTTCAAAGCCGCAGTAGTTTCAGCTTGAACACTAATGATTGCTGGATCATGATGTATAGGCACAGGACTTTGCCTGTTCAAATCAAGTTCTCGAACCAGTTGGCTCGTTTCATAAAAATTTCTCAGATCAAAATCATATAAGTTTTGAAATTCCCCTTTAATTAGAATTATCATCTGTCCTGCTTCTAGCACCTTAGTTTTAGAACCTTCCTTGTTAGAAACTTCAATGCCGCTATTTGTAAGCGCACCCACAATTGTGGTGTCTGTTCGTTGGTCGTAGCGTACAAATAATGCTGAACCACGAATTGCTGCTGCTGCACTTGGCGTTTGTATACGTGTTTGTCCCCTTCCTGGCGGGATGAGTAGCAACACAGTTCCATTTGAAAGTTTAAAGTCACGAGTCTTCGGCAAAAATTGAAATAATGCCTGTTCTCCAACTCGTGCCAAAGAGCCATCATTGAAACGCAAATCTGCTAGGGAAGCTCGACCAGTTGACAGCCCGTCTCCAGGAATCATTGCATCTAATTTGCGTGCAGGACGTTTCTTGAGTTTATCTTTGGGTATCAGTTGTACGATATTCTGGAGGTTTTGAATCTCTGCTCGTGTTAAAGGGGTTATAGCATTTACTTTATTTGGCAAAGGCAGTACCATAACTCCCCATAAACCAATCACTAACAATGGAAACGATTTATAAAACATAGTTTGATAACTTGTAATTTTCAACTATTACCAAAAAAATTAAAGTCCGAGCTTTTGATAATTTTTATAATATTTTTTTATTTAATAAACTTATCTGTACTTTAGTTTAAATTTAATAGATAAAAAATAGATAATAAATAAAATATGTGTTTAGTTGATTTAAGTTTTTTTCATGAAACTAGCATTAGATACAAGAAAGCCTGCGGCAGATTTAAAGGTTAGTACTTGCTTGATATTAACAATTAGATAGGAGTACAATCCATTTTAATCATACAGATCAGCTACAGGGACAAAAAGTTGTTAAAGATTTGTTGTAAATGACTCACTGTCTGTATTTCACTAAATTTGAGCATCAGTTGTAACTGTATCCGATCATCTCAGTTTTGCAAAAGAATCTGGGGAAAAATCCGAAAAGCAGCAATTCCAATTTGTAGTTTCAGTATATACCTACAAAGCTAAGATAGATGTACTCAATTGTATATTATGAGTTGGAACTTCTGATACAGCTTGTGGGTCTACATACATTTGCTTAATGCGATCAACGCAATCTAACAGATGCGACTCAAAAACTGGAATAATTTGTTTTTTTGTATTTTGTTAGTTTCCAGTGCTGGAAGCTGGCGTTGCATTAGAGTAGATGCGGCAGAATCTGCAAATACAGATATTTGGCATTCTAAAAATTTAGCAAGCACACAGGTAAATTATCAGCCATGTCAGAATTGGAAGCAAGAAGTAATTAACTCTTTGTGCAAGCAGTCCAGTGAGCCACATCCTTCAAACTCGCAGATGCCGTTGAACAAGAGGCAAGGGAGCAGAGAGCAGAAAGCAGGAGAGATAGTAAGTATTGGGATTCGACCCTACCTGTTGCGCCAGCTTCCCGTAGGGTACGATAACCAATTAAGAGAAGTGGGGGATTCAGACTCATGTTCCCTTGTCCCCTGCCCCCTTGCCCCTGCGTCTTTGTTAAAGCTAGCGCAGCAAAGACCCGAAACTACTCAACCCCCAGACACAACCAAAGAACCAGAAGATACTCAAAAGCAAAATGACCCGCCACAGTTAGAATCGCAGCCAGGTAATTTGCCTACATCTCCTCCAGACTCAAAAGAGGAACTTTTGAATGCACCTGAGATAAATCAGTCTCAAAGGCTAGAGAGGCTAATGCAGCTGCTACAGTTGTCAAAACAGCCACCTGAATCTGATAGCGATCGCGAATTGGGGTTGCGGGTGCGGTTACGACCCTTAGAACAGCCTACTTTTCCACCAATAGAACAACCCGTAATTAAGTTTAAACCTATAGGCTATCTACAAGGGCATATAGCCTACTTTCAAACGAGTAATATTTTTTCTTCAAAGGATATTCCCATAGAAGATGGCTTAATTTTTTCTGGACTGACGTTAGCCTCTGCATATTTCCCTTTAGGAGCTAAAACTTTTTTAAATGGCTCAATTGATGGAAATCTCATTCGTTATATCAATCAGTCACAATACGATTACAACCAGTTGAGATTTAATCTCGGTATTTACCAGCAGCTATCGCAGCGAATGTATGGAGAAGTTAGTTGGAGCAATCAACAGTTATTTTATGCCAACAACAGCGATCGCCTGGATAGCTTCAAAGCAGGCGATCGCTTTCTAAATGAGAATTCCTTTCAAGTATCTCTAGGACGGCGAGATCCTTTAACTTCAAAATTAGTACTAAATAGCTTTTACGAATTGAGTGTAAATTTTGCTGATCCCCAAAGTCGCGATCGGATAATCAATTCGTTTTGGGTGTCTTTGAACTACTACTTGCAAAATCCCCTCCAGGTTGGTATTGATTACCAGGTGAACTTTTCGGACTTTACACAGCGCGATCGAGAAGACCAATTTCATCGGCTATTCGGACACTTAAATTACCGAATATCTGATACCAGCAATATGAGTGTGCAGGCTGGAGTGAGTCTAGGTAGTTCAACCGCCGAAAACATTGATTTTGATGGCTGGTTTTTCACTATTAATTACAGTTTGCAATTAGGTCAGTTTTGAAATTTGTCATTTGTTATTTGTCCTTTGTCAAAAACCAATGACTAATAACTAATCCAATCACTCCAGCTGCCAGCATAAAGTTTACCCTTGCTAATACCAGCTAATTCTAAAGAAAGTAAATTTACGCAAGCAGTAACGCCAGAACCGCAATAAACTAAGATTTCTTCAGCTGTTTCTAGCTGTTCCCAGCGACGGCGTTGTTCTGGTTGAGACAGTAGGTAGCCGGAAGAGTCTGTAACTTCTTGCCAAGGATAGTTGACTGCACCGGGAATATGTCCAGCAATTTTATCAATTGGCTCTCGTTCGCCTCGGTAGCGATCGCTTTCTCTTGAATCTACTAATACTACCTCATGGCTATCTTTCCGGCTTTTTACCTCTGTAATATCTACCACCTTTTCTGTTTGTACTTCAGCTATAAATGTACCCATTCGAGGTTGAGGAATAACATCTGTAACAGGATAGCCAGCTTTTTGCCATCCAGCAAAGCCTCCATCCAGTACTGCTACTTGTTCATGCCCTAGATAGCGCAAAAGCCACCATAGACGAGCTGCGAAGGCAAAGCGCGAATCATCATAAGCTATAACTAAACTTTTTTGGAAATTTACCCCAATCGCGGCTAATTTGTTAGCGATATCATTGGGGTTAGGCAAAGGATGTCTTCCACCATGTTTACCCACTGGACTGGAAAGATCCTGATTCAAATCTAGGTAATACGATCCGTTTATATGAATTGTTTGGTACTGTTGTTGCCCTAGTTGGGGATCGGCTAGAGAAAAGCGACAATCCACAATAACAACTTGCGGATCTTCTAGATGTTCAAACAGCCAAGCTGGAGAAACAACAAATTGAGGGTTGGGCATAGGGTATTGGGAATTGGGTAAAATAGTTCTTCTTTTGGCGGTTCTGAGTAAATAAGTTAGATTTCACACTCAGCACTGGCTCAACGCCCAGCTACCGCTAACAGCACTCATTACTCCTGAAAGGCATTGGTCATTATCTAGTTTTTTTATAAAATGTCAGACTTAGAAAATTTTACACCTAAGTTAACAGCAGATGGCTCTTTCACCTTTGTCTCTCAAGAGTTTGGTGAATCCTTTCACAGCCACTATGGTGCGAAGCAGGAGAGTTTTTTCAAGTTTGTAGAACCTACTAAACTGACTACAGCCGCCCAAAAACCAGTTTTGCGACTATTAGATATTTGTTATGGTCTAGGATATAACACAGCTGCTGCTTTACAGACAATTTGGGCAGTGAATCCTAGCTGTTTTGTGGAAGTAATCGGTTTAGAACTGAATCCAGCAGTGCCACAAGCTGCGATCGCTCATCACTTGTTCGACAATTGGAACTATAACTATATTGAAATTTTGTCCCAGCTAGCAAATGATCATCAAGTGCAAACACCTCGTCTAAAAGCAAAGCTATTGATTGGGGATGCTAGAACTACGATAACCCTACTACGTCAGTCGGGTTTTTGGGCAGATGCAATTTTCCTCGATCCCTTTTCACCACCTCAATGTCCTCAATTATGGACTGTTGAATTTATTAAACAACTGTCATTGTGTTTACATCAAGATGGTTTATTAGCCACCTATTCTTGTGCTGCTGCTGTACGCACAGCACTTTTGTCTGCTGGTTTGGCAATTAGTTCTACCCCACCAGTGGGAAGGCGATCGCCTGGTACTGTGGCAGCCCATTCTAAAAGTGCTGAGTCTAAAGACTACTTAGCATTCCCTATATCACAACCTGAAAAAGAACACTTGCTAACCCGTGCTGCTATTCCCTATCGCGATCCTGAATTAAGCGATTCAACGGAAGTCATAGTGATGCGGCGGCAACAAGAGCAACAAGCCTCTTCACTCGAACCTACCTCCCATTGGCGAAAAAGGTGGCTATTGGGAACACAAGGCAGAGATTTTATCGGAACTTAGTTTGTAGTTTGGTTGAGATGTCTAAGACGGGCGTAGCTACGGCAATTGAAATAGAGACAAGGAATCAGCAGGGAGGAAGAGGAATGATTCAGATGAGAATTTGACACTTCTCTTTTTTGGCAAAAATTCTGATTTATTTTCCAGATACTCAGGCAACGCCGTTTTTACAAGCCAATACGCTTAATTTTTTGGTAGCATTCTATACTACATCATATTTGACACTAATAAAATACTGCTATAACTGAGTAAGTAAAAAGCTATACATTTAATGATTACTATAAAGACTCAACATTCAAAACCGGGTATCTCGAGAAAAAACAAGGAATTACAAGGATTTTTAGCGCCGCTAAATGAAAAAATATCCGTAAAAAACCTGATTTAAAATTTCTGTTAATTAATCATACTGGAATTAGAAGCAAAAAAATTGACAGCAAGATCCCCCTTGTTTGTAATATAAAAGATACATGCTGCGAAAAACTTAGATACGTAGCTTGACATAATGCATAATCCCTATTAAAACTCTGGCTCAGATATAGTTGAATATTAAATTTTTTTGAAATTTAACACTGTTAACTTGTGCAAAAAACTGGAGTGCCTTTGTGATTCAATGGAAATCCAACCATACACGCTTTACAGAAGAAATTGTTAGTGGGCCAAACCCCATTAGCACAGTGAAGAGTATCGGTTCAAATCATGCCGTAGAATCACAAAATAATGTGGAGGCTTATTCTTTAGGCTTATCTCAAGAAGACCTAATGCTTAAAGAAGATAACCAAGCAGTGTCTTCTTGGATAAAAGTTGATGTTAATTGTGGCGATGATTCATTGGTTTCTAGAACACTACAAACTAAAGGTTCTAAAGTGAATGGGCTTGATTTAGATCCGGCAAAGGTTTTAGTAGTTGACGATCATGCCGCCAGTCGTATGACTGCTGTTGCCCTCTTGGGTATGGAAGGATACGAAGTGATTGAGGCGGATAGCGGTTCCACTGTTGTAGGGTTGGTAACTCAAAAACAACCAGATTTGATTTTGCTGGATGTGATGATGCCAGGCATGGATGGATTTGAAGTGTGCCATTTACTCAAACAGGATGAGCAAACTAGGCTAATCCCAGTGATTTTTATTACGGCCCTAAATGACAGGCGATCGCGTATTCGAGGAATTGAAGTTGGGGCAGACGATTTTCTCACCAAACCCTTTGATCGTGTGGAACTGGCGGCGCGTGTAAAGTCTTTAGTGCGGCAAAAGCGTCTGAACGAAGATTTAGAACATGCCGAACAAGTACTATTTTCGATTGCCATGTCGATTGAAAGCCGCGATCCCAATACAGGGAATCATTGTGAACGTTTGGTAGAGTTGGGACAAGCTTTTGGTGAATACCTCAATTTTTCACGCTATCAAATTCGAGATTTGAGGTGGGGTGGTTATCTCCATGATATTGGTAAGGTAGGTATTCCCGATGCTGTGCTGCTGAAAAAAGGCAAACTTACCCCCGAAGATTGGCAGGTCATGCAGCAGCATGTTTTGATTGGAGAAAAAATTTGCCAACCATTACGCAGTATGCGGGGTGTAATTCCGATTATTCGTCATCACCACGAACGCTGGGATGGCTCAGGCTACCCTGATGGACTTAAAGAGAATGATATTCCTTATCTGGCGCAAGTATTTCAGTTAATTGATATTTACGATGCCCTAACCAGCGAAAGACCTTACAAAAAAGCTTTTACTTCAACAGAAGCACTTTTAGTAATGCAACAAGAAACTGATTCCGGTTGGCGTAATCCCAAATTAATGCAGCAATTTACCAAGTTTATTCTCTCGTATTATGAAAACGAGTAGGCAGTAGAACATTTTGTAGCTGCCGTGATGAGCAAAAATTGGTATAATCCTGACTCATTGTATATTTTAGTCTTCTATGATTGGCTGGTATGATTTGAGCCGATATTTTAAAGTACCAACAGCATTAATCATAATTTCACTAATAGCTGATAGCTAATTATGGTAGTTGTAGCAATTTTAGCGGCGGGACGCGGCACACGGATGAAATCACGCTTACCCAAGGTTTTACATTCTTTGGGTGGGCGATCGCTAGTGGAGAGAGTTCTCGAAAGTGTAGAACCACTTTCGCCCTCACGGCGAATCGTAATTGTAGGGTATCAATCTGAGGAAGTGCAAGCCGCCATGCATTCAATTCCCAGCTTGGAGTTTGTTGAACAGACTGTGCAACTAGGGACAGGTCACGCCATCCAGCAATTACTTCCTCACTTGGAAGACTACACTGGTGATTTGTTGATACTTAACGGCGATTTACCGTTGATACGTAGCGAAACCCTCAAGCAGATGTTACAAACTCATGCCCAAAATCAAAATGCTGCCACCATTCTGACCTCCCATCTACCCGACCCTACAGGCTACGGGCGAGTTTTTTGTAACGATGAAAATATTGTGCAGCAAATGGTCGAACATAAGGATTGTACGGCTGCTCAAAGACAAAATCACCGGATTAACGCTGGAGTTTACTGTTTCCGTTGGCCAGATTTGGCAAAGGTGCTTCCCAACCTACAAGCAAACAATGCTCAAAAAGAATACTATCTCACTGATGCCGTGACTCAAGTGGGAAAAGTTATGGCAGTGGATGTAGAAGATTACCAAGAAATTCTCGGCATTAACGATCGCTTGCAACTAGCAACAGCCTACGAGATTTTGCAAAAACGAGTCAAGGAAAAATGGATGCTAGCGGGTGTTACCCTCATCGATCCTACAAGCATTACCATTGATGAAACTGTAGAATTACAGCCGGATGTAATTATTGAACCCCAAACTCATCTGCGGGGAAATACAGTGATTCAAATAGGAAGTCACATCGGGCCAGGAAGTTTAATTGAAAATAGCCAATTGGCTGAAAATGTCACGGTGCAGTATTCAGTGGTGATAGATAGCACCGTACAGGCGGGAAGCCGAATTGGCCCTTATACTCATTTGCGCGGTCAGGTAGAAGTGGGTGCAGGTTGCCGTGTGGGGAATTTTGTGGAATTGAAAAATGCTCAATTAGGCGATCGCACAAATGCAGCACATTTGTCCTATATAGGTGATACCGTTGTCGGCAATCAGGTGAATATTGGTGCCGGTACAATTACTGCCAATTATGACGGCGTGAAAAAACATCGTACTAAAATAGGCGATCGGACAAAAACTGGAGCCAATAGCGTTTTAGTAGCTCCACTCACCTTAGGAGATAATGTCTACGTAGCTGCTGGTTCCACTGTAACAGAAGATGTGCCTAATGATTCTTTGGTAATTGCCCGTAGTCGTCAGGTGGTGAAACCAGCTTGGCGCAAGAAAAGCCAATAAAGCGATAATTAAATCATCAGATTAGCTGATTTAACTAAAGTAGGACTTACGCAAGAGTTACGGAATAAGGAACCCCAGAGGCGCAGAGTACACGGAGAAATCAGATGAGAGATATTTTGCGTAAGTCCTATAAAGGTACTAATGGTTTGTATGGTTTAGCTTGTCCCATTTGAGTCATCAGAGCAAGACAAATACAATTTAGTATGGAAGAACTGCTAGAACTTAGGCAATTTCTAGAACAAGGCAAAATCCATGAGGCGTTGCTGTTGGTGGATGAGTTAGAAGAAATGAGCCTCAGTGACAAAATCAATAAAATTGATAGTTATGGAGTAATTCTGCTCATCCATTTAATTAAACAGAAGGCCGAAAAACGTTCTACTCGCTCTTGGGATGTTTCGATAGAAAATACAGCCCGTGAAATCAACAAAATAAACAAGCGCCGCAAATCTGGTGGTTATTACTTGAATCAAACAGAATTAATGGATATTCTGCAACAAGGATATCAAGTGGCACTGAAAAGAGCGGCGCTAGAAGCTTTTGAAGGGCGTTATGAAGCCCAAGAATTAGCCGCAATGGTTGACCAGGAAGAAATTTTAACTCAGGCGCTAGAATTTATTCAACAATAGCCAATCAATTCACTATCATTCCATTCCAAAGTGTCACCAATTTTTTCGCCGTCGTGGTAGGCGGCGAGTAAGATTTCACTGGTTTTTCCCCAAGCGATCGCTCCACTGGCATCTAAGGCGATCGCTCCCAAATCCCGTTGGTTTTGGTGCGCTTCTGCAAAGGATCGCTGCATGGCCTCCTTCAAGGACATTCCATCAGTGACACGTACTACAATTCGCGGAGCTAAACACTCATCGATGATATCTTCGCCAATGCCAGTACAGCTAACACCTGCATTACTAGTAGCATAATTACCTGCTGGCATCGCAGAATCACTTACCCTGCCAATCCGCTCAAAGCCCTTACCACCAGTAGAAGTGCCAGCAGCCAGTCTACCAGATGCATCTAGAGCTACCACACCGATAGTGCCGCGTCCAGCATTGCTAGTTTCTACTAGTTCGGGTTCTGCTACCACACCAGCCATTGCGCTTTTAAAATTATCCTGGCGCTCTTGTATCCACTCTTGTAACCGTAAATCAGTTAAAGCGTTATAGCTGGGAATTTGCATTTCCCGCGCCAACTCAGCCGAGCCGAAATCTGATAGCACTCGGTCTGGCGAGTTTTGTAAAAATTGTGCCAACTCAATGGGATTTTTCACCCGCGAAATATTAATTACACCACTAAACCGTCCTAATGCGCCATCCATCAAAGAAGCACTCATGCGGATTTGCCCATCAGATTGTAGTACTGAACCAGTACCAGCATTAAAGCGGGGATTATCTTCGAGCATGTGGCAACCATGCACCACTGCCTCTGAGGCAGTTGCTCCGCATAATAGTAGAGAATAGACTTCTTCTATTACTGTATGGAGCGATCGGCGCACCGCTTCCAATCCGCCTTTACCGTGGAGAGAACTACCAGCCCCCCCATGAATAATTAATTTAGGTTGCACCTGTAACTCCATTAATCTCTTGCGCTATTTGCGTCTGTGTTGCGGTTACTTTCATTTTGGGCTTCAGAACGGCGACGACGACAACGTTCTGAGCAGTATTTCACATCGTCCCAACAATCTTGCCACTTTTTACGCCATGTGAAAGGACGTTGACATACCGGACAGATTTTTGTAGGTAGGTCAGATTTAGAACGAACACGTCCCATATAAATGCTGTGTATATGAGTATTTGATTTCTAAGAGAGATGGAAAATAATTATAACCAGTTTGCTACGAAGGGAGGATACTTTCGGTGAACAAATATATTGTCAATCTATCTTTAGAGTTGTTTTTTATCCCTCTCCTACAGAACTCACACACAAGCAACGGAAAAGTCGGCTTCCTATTCGCGTAGCGTCTCCGTCAGGAGAAGAATAAGAGTACTATTTTTATCACTCCATTCATAGCCAAGAAATTGTTTTTGTTCCTTATTATCCGCAGGACTTTTAACAATTAGAACCTTTTGGGGATTATTAAAAGCTAAGATGAAATAATAGAGCTTATTTTTTTCACTGGCTTGCAAATATTCTAAAAAACGCTTATTCAGTTCAGCGTCTTGTTCTAAATATGAAAAATCCTTAAAAGATTTTCTCTTTTTTAAATTAATAATTTCAGTGCTTTGTTACCTACACTAAAAATCATGACCGACTAAGGTCAACAACAAGCGGCTAACTACCCGATTATCTGGTAATTGATAGAAATTCAACTCTCCTCCTAGTTTTTGCATAAGGTTTTGGCAGATGAGCAAATGTAAACCTGGTGGTTGGTCGAGTTTGGAGGGAGCAAGCACATCTTTGCGTGTATTATCATGTAGTTCTGTAAGTAACTGTGGTTCGATCGCACCGTTATATGTAATCGAGAGTTCTAGAGATGTCTGATGATCAGTCCCTCCACTTTCAGAAGAATATTTTGCATTTGAGGGTTTTGACGGATCTAAACGACGACACCAAATATCAATTCTGCCGCCGCTTTGAGAACAGTTGCAGGCATTAACTAATAATTCATGGATAACTAACTCAATTTTGACAATATCACCAGCGATCGCCATTGCAGATTGAGCGCTGGAGGTAGGAATAGCTCTAGCAAGTGAAGAATTATTTGGTGATTGTTCTTCAATTTGTTGTCCCAAGCCATGTACACCAATCCACAGCTTTTGGTGTTTAAGTAAATTTTCAATGCGTTCAAGCGATCGCTTTAATAAACTGGCTATGGGCATAGTTTCCCAACTTATATGTAGCTGCCATTGCTCGAGTTTTAGCATTCCACTCATGGAGGCAGCTGTATGATCTAATTGTCGCAGCAATAGTTCGTAACGCATCTGAGTCAATTCATTAGCAGGAATACCCAAAGCATGTATTTGTTTAAGAGATAGCGCCGTTATTCTTTGAATTTCCTCTAAGCGGCGATGTTTATACCAGTTAAGTTGTCGTAATTCTTCTGTTGTGGATTCTAAAAGTTGGGTAATTTGCTTTTCACGACGCCACCAGGCTAATTGAGTAATCAGAGTTGCAGTTGCACTGAGATTTTGTTCTGACCAGCGACGCTCTTGATAGTCTGCTAATAACACTACACCCGTGATTTCATAATCAGCATTAGTACGTAATGCCATCACCAAAATTTGACCTTTATTTGGAGTATTCAACCATTTTCTAGTTTTGGGGGGTAAATCATCTACCTTCAAAGTCAGGTAACTCTCTGTAGCAAGTGCCCATTGAATTAAGGTTTCAGCTTCAATAGAAATAGATGCATCAGAAAAAAGGCCGAATAGGCTATTACCTACCACTCCAGGGATAATTTCTGCCCAACTTTCACCAGGCGACCAGGATAGCAGTACCGCTAAGGGACAACCCAGAATCGATGCTATTTGTTCGAGTGCTGTACGTTCTAAATATTTTTTTCCTACCTCGATTTTGCTATTTTGGGATTGTGTCAGGATGCGTAGGCATTGCTCAAATGCCTGGGAAGTTTTTTGCTGCTGGGTTGTGCGGTTATGTAATTGCCACTGGCGAACAATTACACCAATTTGTTGACTAACGGCCCATAGTAATTCTTTTTCAAGAGTTGTCCAAGAACGATAGCTGTCGTGAGTGATGACTAGAAGCGCTGCTGGTATATGATCGTGAGTGCATTTACAAATAAGTAGCGATCGCACTCCACTTTCTAACAACAAGGGACGCCAATTAAAAAAGCGTAAATCTTCTTCTAAATTTTCAATTTCCACCGCTTGGTTTGAACGTTGCAAAAGCTGTCCATCTAAGTCTTTGAGAGTATTAAGGGCAAATGCTAACGGTCGGCGATTATGGGGCTGACTTTGGTAAATAATTTGATAATTATTTTGTTCAGGATCATACTGCAATAGCAAAAATCGCGTAGCAGCTAATCGAGCTAAAACTCTTTTAGCACAGCTGTCTAAAGTTTCCTGAAGGTCATGTTCGCTATAGATACCTTGAGCAACTTGGCCAGTCAGTTGGGCATCCTCCTGAATCTGTTTGATAGTGCTTTCCATGCTTTCGGTAGTTGCAACCAAAGAAATTAAGCCAGCAGCACCTTGGACAAAACTTTTGTCTGTCTCCGTCCAGATTCGAGGTTCATTGCTTTCTACCGCCAGAAAACCAAGTAAGTTTTTTTGCCAGATAATCGGAGCTGCTAAGAGCGATCGCACCTTCAGCCGTTGCAGCAATTTTGCCGTAAAATGACTCTTTAAAGAACTCCGTGCATCACCAATCGAGACAATTTGATTTACTGTCAAAGCATAATAAAAGTCGCTCAACTCCTGTACTGTCATTCCCGCAGCTTGCTGAGTGCTAGGATTGCGATCAATTGTCACAAGCTGATTGCTCATCCGACACCAAAAATAGCGCCCTTCCCGTTCAAACCAGTAAACATTTGTTCGGTTGGGAGAGACGAATTTATGAGTTGCTTGCACTGCTGCTTCTAACCTTTGATTAAGGTTAGCAACGGTGCGTAAATTTTCTAGCAATTCTAATAATGGCTCGTCGGTTCGCTTGATTTGCTTTTTTTGCAAATGCATCTCATTTTGATAAAGCACTGCCCCCAATTCGCCTAAAACCATCATTAAACGTGCTTTTGCTTCCCCTGGCAGTAGATAGCCCCAGCGTTCTGAACCCAATAACAGCACACCTAAGCAACGGTCTTTATAACGAATTGGTAGAATAATTGTTCCTTGGATGTGGGATTTTTCGGCAATTTTTCGCCATTCGGGGGCGCGGATTTCAGTTTGCAAATCAGCTATGCCCAAAGGATGCTGTTCAATCACCACTTGCTCTAATAAATCTCCAGGACTAAGAACAAGCCTTTGGCGTAAAAAGCTCGTGTCATGATCGGGTGTGATGCCACCTTTACCAAATAATATGTGATTCAGGCGATCGTAAAGAGCAATCCAAATCAGTTTGTAGTCAAACTGTTCTTTAAGATAAGAAATAGTAGTTTCAATCAGAACGTCAACATCATCTTCTTCTCTGAGACTCTGGAGGACGCGCCCCAATGAGAGGATCTGCTGTTCGGCGGCTATAGGTTTTTGCGGCTGCCCCATCTGATTTATTGGTTTACATAACTTGTAATATATAAGATGCCCAGAAAAGTACCCTGATTAATAAGCGATCGCGCATTTTCCCTTGACAACACTCTTAAATCAGTAAATAGTAAATATTTGTAACTTTAGAAAAACTTTATTTTAAGTAAAGATACTGTAAAAAAAGCTATAAACCTCCTATGAAGCTTAAATGTATTTAATGTCATAAAAAAACAAATTATACATGATGTTGATATTATGTTGATTTGATAAAAAGCTCAATTAACGATTGATACTAAGTATTTTTAGCAGTAATATATCTGTGCTGTCCGACGATGTACGTTAGGACAGGCTAAATTTGAGCTTTTTTGGAGAGCAAATGAGTTTTACTTTCATTTCAAATCCTAACTCTCTCAAACTTGGGCTAACAGGGATGTTAGGATCAGTTGCTTTATTGTTAATTGGGGCAACTTCGGCGCACGCTGTCAATATTACAGCAACCCTGACAGCAGATAATCATTATGGCCTTTACTACGGTCAAGAGGATGGTAGCGGGTTGACATTTGTTGGTAGAAACGAGAAGGGTGAAGCTGGCGATCCTGGCCAATATAACTGGTCTTTGCCTGAAACCTTCAATTTCAACACTAATAACGGAGACTACTTGTACGTTATAGCTTGGGATGATGGCTTCCCACAAAGCTGGATAGGTGAGTTTACATTGCCTGGTGGCGGTTCACTCTTATCAAATACCAGCGATTGGGTATACACAATTGGTAGTGGTGCAAATCCAGGTGTTTTTGGTGATGTTCCTTTATTAACAACTGTCGCTAGCGAAATAGGTAACGCAGCTTGGAGTATTCCACAAGTGTCGGCTCCCCAAGGAACTTCTCCTTGGTTTACCATTCCAGATATATCTTCGCAAGCAGAGTTTATATGGCATGACACGTTGAGCGACGACTCTAGCAGCGATCGCAATTATGCCATTTTCAGAACGAAAGTAGCGATTACCTCTGTTCCTGAACCCAGTACTTTTAGTGCCATAGCAGTTGCTGGTGTCATGGGATGGATGATCAAGCGCAAGCAAAAAGCCTCGCAAGCAGAATAAATTTGTCGTTGTTACACAACTAAAGAACTGTTTTATCCCTGTTTTGTCACTCTCGGTAAAGAGTGGAAGCCCTAAGAAAATAAAGGTTTGAGGCTTTATTTTCTAACATCAACTAAAAATTCTAGACAGGAACTCGAAACTAAACCTCCGTAAACCTTTAGGCTATTACATTCTCCCAAAGTGACAAAACAAGGATATCTCACCCTTACCCGTAAGTGAGGGTATTTTTTATGCAACTATGCCTAAGTGGGTAATTTTTTGAAAAGCTAATGGATATTTATAAATTTGCCATTCGTCCGCTTTTGTTCAATGTGGTAAAAGCCGATTCAGAGTCGTTACACCAACAGACTATTCGCAGTTTTGGCTGGCTATCGCAAACCCCAGCTAGTTGGATAAACCTACGCTTACAAAAATCTTTATGTCTGTACGATTCACGCTTAGAACAAAATTTATTTGGGCTAAACTTCCCAAATCCGGTAGGGTTAGCAGCTGGTTTTGATAAGGATGGAGTAGCTGCTAACATTTGGTCTAACCTGGGTTTTGGCTTTGCGGAATTAGGAACTGTAACTTTTCACGCACAGCCAGGAAATCCGCGTCCCCGTTTGTTTCGCTTGCCGTTGGATAAAGCTGCTCTGAATCGGATGGGCTTTAATAATCGCGGTGCAGCAGCAATGGCGACACGTTTAGCACAGGAAAAACAAAAGTTAACCCAGTCAATACCCATAGGGATAAATTTGGGTAAATCTAAGGTAACTCCTCTAGAAGCAGCTGCACAAGATTATCTCGATAGTTTTCGCTTACTAAAAGATTTGGGAAACTATTTTGTCGTTAATGTCTCTTCTCCCAATACACCGGGGTTGCGATCGCTTCAAGATGCTTCTATGCTCAGTGCCATCTTGAATTTATTGCAACAAGAAAATACTACACAAAAACCAATTTTTGTCAAGATAGCGCCAGATTTATCATGGGAAGCGATCGCTGACATCATAACTCTTGCTAAAACCTACCAACTGGCGGGAATTATCGCCACTAATACCACCATCAGCCGTGATGGACTCAAGACCCAGGTGATTGACCAAACAGGCAAATCACCTCAGGAAGAAGCTGGCGGAATTAGCGGTGAACCATTGCGCGATCGCTCCACTGAGGTAATTCGTTTTATTTGGCAGCAAACTCAAGGAGAAATGCCAATTATTGGCGTTGGTGGTATTTTTTCCCCAGAAGATGCTTGGGAAAAAATTACTGCTGGTGCTAGCTTGATTCAGGTTTATACAGGCTGGATTTACGAAGGGCCAATGATGGTACGCCGAATTCTAGCTGGTTTACTTTCCAAGCTAGAACAAAGCGGATTAAATTCCATCAACGAAGCTGTGGGTTTACAAACAAAAATTCCAAAATTCTAATTACGAATTACGAATTGCGAATTGTTTTACCCTTCTTCCACTGGGAAAAACTCTTTAGTTTTTTCCGAGAATGACCAGGCAATACCATCAGGGTCTCTGCTGCGGCTCCATTCAGGAAACTCTGGATCGTTTCGCCGTTTATAAACCGTGCTGGAATAGACATTGAGCCGTTTGGCAAGTTCAGATTGAATCAGAGAGCCAAACATTAACTGTTTTTCCAGCGATTGTTTAGCTGACTCATGGGTTGGCTGTGGTGGTGATTCGGTTTCTGGTTCCTCCTCCTGTGGGGTTAGTGGGGTTGGTGGTACTAGGAGCGATCGCGCAGTTTTAGTAACTGGTTGAGTAGGAAGTTCTTTAACAGGCTCACTACTATCAAGAATATTACCGAGAATGCTGGCAGTTATAAAGTAATAAGACTGCCCCGCATCTTCGGAGTTCACTATACTAGCGCCAAATTCCGAGGCTTTACTATCCAAGTAGCGTTTTGCCGTCGTTCCAGGAAAATTGCCCCTCATTGCCAAGTCCATTGGCGTAAGTCTGCCTTGATTTTCCCGAACTAACTGATGAAAAATTGGGTTAACTCGATGAGTCCACTGTTGCCATTGATATTCCTGCCAAAGCTTGAAGCCAATTACCAGCACAATTAGCGCCAGTAAAAATCTCCAAGTGGTAACTAGGAAAATAATCAAGAACGAGATGGGCAAAAGTAGAACGAGAAAAGCCTTGCCGTTATCTTCTATGGGTTTCTCACTCATGCCGATTTTTGCCAAGTGAATTTTGGGAAATAATACTATCTATATTGGCAAAAATTGAGACACTTTTTTGTATCTTTTGGCAAAGTTGCAGCAAATTTGTCGGCAAAACTTTTCCATCGTGACTGTTATAACCTTTTGGATCTGCAACTTCTCTAAGATTGGTCTGCGATGCCTACGGCGGTAAACTACGCACAAAAGTTTTTACTAGCAAAAACAAGAGAGTTTTTCACTCAACCAAGAACTCTGTAAAATAACTTGCCAACCCCTTGACAATCTGTAATACGTATATTACATTAATAATACAAGTCAACTTTACTTGATATGTGGTGGGTAGCTCAGTGGTTAGAGCGCCTAAACATCCTTATTCAACCCTTGCCTGAAAAGGCCGACGAATTGAGGGTTATCGCCTGCCAAGCGGGAGGTCGCGGGTTCAACTCCCGCTCCACTACACCAATTAATTTTAGATTCTAAATTCAATCCAAAATCCAAAATCTAAAATCCAAAATTTTCATGTGGCGGGTAGCTCAGAGGTAGAGCGCTAAACATCCTTATTCACCCCTTGCCTGAAAAGGCCGACGAATTAGGGTTATCGAATTGGGTTCGAGAGGTCGCGGGTTCGATTCCCGCTTCGCCACCTTTCATTTTTGCCCGCAAGGGCCGGGAGATGAAACGATGAATTACAATTTTTTCACTAAAAAGAAAACTACAACACCACAAAATCAACCTATCCCCGGACGGGAAGCAGAGATGAGTCAGGGACGTTCCGGCGGCTGGATGTTTGATGCTGGCATTTGGAAGATGTTGCGGCGTTGTCTTTTGGTTGGCACAGCAAAAAGCACTTACTACGCTGGTAAACAAGAATTAACTGAGGATTTTGTGAAAGTTGTAAGACTTGCTGTTGCCGAAAATCCCAGCCGTGTAGCAGAAGAAATTTTGTATGCTAGCGATGGACGCGCCATCAATAACAGTGCGCCTATATTAGCTTTGGTGCTGCTGTCGATGGGTGAAGCACCAGAAGCAAAACAGACATTTGGTGAAATCTTTCCGCAAATTGTCCGCACTGGTAGCCACTTCTACGAATGGTTGAACTACACCAAATCTCTGCGGGGATTTGGCAAAGTAGTGCGGAAAGCTGGTAAAACTTGGCTCTCAAGGGAAGATGTCAAGGGTTTAGCTTATCAACTGTTGAAATATCAACAGCGTCAAGGCTTTTCCCACCGAGATGCGTTGCGGTTGTTCCATGTCAAACCGCCTACAGAAAATCACCGTCAACTATTTGAGTGGGTAGTTAGAGGGTGGGAAGAATTGCCAGCAGACATCCCCTCAGAGGCATTGGCGCAGATTTGGTGGTATGAGTGGCTCAAGCGGAATCCCACCCAAACTCATGAAGCTATTTCCCAAGGACGCTTAACCCACGAAATGGCTGCACCAGTGGGCAAAATGGATCGGCAAGCTTGGCAGCTGCTATTTCAGGAAATGCCGATAGGTGCAATGTTACGTAACTTGGGTTCTTTAACTGAACTGGGTGTGTTACGAACGGATGAAAACGCTAATTTGCTGCAAGTGGAAGCAGTTCTTAATCGCAGAGAACATCTGCGTAAAGGTCGCATCCATCCGATTGATGTTTTGAAAGCACTCAAAACTTATAAATCTGGTGGAACATTAGGACGCAGTAAGAAAACTTGGAATCCAGTTCCTCGGATTGTAGACATTTTAGAAAAGGCGGTTGAACTGTCTTTTGATGTTGTGCAACCCACAGGTAAAGTATTCATGCACGCCGTAGATGTTTCTGGTTCTATGGGTAGCTTGGTTGCAGATATGGGACTAACTTGTTGTGAAATTGCTACCACAATGGCACTGGTGACAGCGAAAGCAGAGAAAAACTACATGATTCGCGGCTTTGCTACCGAATTCAAGGAATTAGGTATCACTGCTAAAGATAGTTTTAGTTCTGCGGTTCGCAAAGCTAGCAACCAAAACTTCGGTGGAACGGATGCATCTGTAGCTTATGACTGGATGATTAAAAATAACTTTAAAGCAGATTTAGTCTGCTTTTGGACTGACTCGGAAAGCTGGGCTGGATATAAACATCCAAGTCAAGCACTGAAGAAGTACCGCAAAAAGGTCAATCCTAACGTCAAGGCGGTGTATGTCACCTTGACACCTTACCAAATTACTTTAGTAGATCCTGAAGATTCGCTGTCTTGGGATTTGGCAGGATTCGACCCGGGTACGCCTCGGATCATCCAGATGCTAGCTACGGATGAGTTGTAGATATTGCTGAAGGGTAAAGGATGACAAACTTTATCCTTCATACTTCATGGCGGGTTATCCTTGTTCGCAACTTGCCTTTCGGGGCCGAAGAATTTAAGGTTATCGGTTACGTCTCCACCATTGTGGGGATTAGCGGGTTCAATCCCCGCACCCGCCTTTGTTTGATTTTTACCTTACGTAAAGAAGAAAGCGATTTAATTTTTGAATGGTCGTTATTCTATTTCAACGATGGGTAAGAGTAGGGTGTCTTCAATGTGCGATCGCACACCCACCCGAACTAGGCGAGCGCAATTTATTAGAAGCACAACACAAAATAAAATAGCGATCGCTCATCAATTATTCGACTACTATTAGTTCACTTTTTGGCCTTAAATCAAAGGAAGTACTGAGCTGGCTTCCCTACAGCTATTTAGCCTATTATAACTAGTAACGGAAACAAGTTTGTTTTGCTCCTTTACAGCTAACCTATGCTTACTTATTGGAAACAAAAGTCATTGAATTCTTTATGTTTTTACAAAGCTTTACATAGCTTGAGCAAACAGCCTATCAAAGCTGAAAACTGGGGATCTACCGCAAAAAATCAAAGAGCGAACAGAGGTAATCAGGTTAAACGCACATGGCTATTACACCCTCCGAAATAAATGCTTTCTGCCGACTTACTTACCTTGAGTTGAAAAAATAAAAAAGGTTGGATTTTATATTATTTTAACAATTAAAAACATAAGTCATTGACTTATGTTATAAAAAGGCGTTGCAACCTCTTGAAAAAACAGATTCAATACCAGAATATTGAAGTGGAATTAGAAAACATACAGCTAATTCCATTTAAAATAAACTTAAGAGGAAAACAAAATGGCTACTATCAAAAGTGCTGATCTGCGTCCTATTGATTCAAAATCATTTTCTGATTTTGAAAACTATATAAGCGAAATCTCTGATGAAGCCCAAGCTTTGATCGTAGGAGGAGGACAGAACGTTAAAGTAAAACGTGGTGACTCATTATCGAAAATAGCTAGCAATTATTGTGGAGATAGTAGAAAGTGGCCCCAAATTTACAAAGCCAATAGAGACAAGATTGGATCAAATCCTAACCTGATAAAACCTGGTCAGGTACTATATGTCCCTTGCGCGCCGAGTAACAGCGTTTTCAAGTAAATGAGGTACACAGGTAGGGGCACAACATTGTTGTGCCTTTACAATAATCTGTACCTCACTAAGTTGCAATCTGCTGTATCCCTCTTCTGTCACTCTCCGAAAACTTTTGCCATTTCTGAATTCTAGAGCTTTTGTATATGAAGTGATCGCGCGATTATTTTCTAATAACAAATACAAGACCAATTTTTTTCTAATAGTATAGCTTGTATTGATTGCCTCATGAGGCTTCTAGCGATCGCCCTCCCGGAAAGTGACAGAAGAGGGGTATTTTATCTAAGTAGTTCACCTTCCTGGTTGTGTTGCAAAAATTTTCTTAAATGCCAGCTATGTTGTACGCATAGTTCAAGCATCCATGTTGCTTCTCAAATTTCTTACAACACAACCGGAATGGTGTTCTAGTAGTACATTTCCAATTTAATTATATGAATATTAAACTTGCTAAATCAGGTTTCTTGGTACTCTGCGTGGTCTGCGCGATCGCCATAACTTTACTATTCGGAAATATGCCTGGGAACACTCATGAATCTCGCCCACAACCGAGTAGCGCATCAACTCCTACTTCAACGATGAATTCCATACGAGAATGGAAGGGCTTAATTGAACCCTTTTCAGTAATAACACCTGAATCACCCTTACCAGGGATATACCCTGGCACAATACTACCAGGAATACGTTTCCCAGATTTGGGACAAGAACATGTGGAAGTAGGTACTTCAATCACTTATAACTCCAATCCACCAACCTCCGGGCCACACTACCCCTACCCAGCAGCGTGGGGTATATACAAAGATCCGCCTGCCGATGGATTTTTAGTACATAATTTGGAACATGGTGGAGTAATTATTAGCTACAACCCTAAGCAAATTAAAGATCAAGAGTTGACCGAGCTACGGCAACAGGCGCGATCTTTGAGCTACTTTAACGGACGTATTGTCTTAACACCACGGCAGAACCTCGACACAGCAATTGCACTTACCGCTTGGAATTACTTGCAGGAGCTTGACCGTTACAACTCTACAGCCGTAAAAGTTTTTTATGATACGCATATTGTTCGCGGCCCTGAGTGCCAAGAAGGGCTATGTCCAGGCTAAGGCAATAAAGGGAATTTATCTATTGAGGTATCCTGTGGAAACTAGAACTTCGATTCACTTATCCCAAAAATCCTTTTTCTAAGCTTGGGAAGACCGAAATTTTGTGACTCAAACCTCAATGAACTCGGTATTGGAGCCGTTAGCCTGTATTATAGGCGATGTGGCTCTTTTTGCTTTGAGCAATTAGTCCACAGGAAGCCTGCCAATTGTCAACTCAAGCTATTAATAGTTTTAAGCACTTGGGAATAAGGCGGGATATAGAGAAAATGCAAGTTTTTTTAATTCCCCATCATCTGCAAACAACGGATCTCCAATTTTTCTACGGATGGCTGTTGCTTCAAGTGCAATGTCTACGACGGGCTACGCCTACGCAAACATCTATCCCTTGTAGAATAGACAAAATGCTTCTTTGACAACATAATGTAATATAAATTAGTAAGAATTGAGCGATGCCTACGGCGGGCTACGCCTACGCTGTTCCTTTTGGATGTAATTGCTATTAATGTGGCAATCTGCTAGATATCAGCCTGGTTTCATCCCAAATTGTCCACCCAAAGACAGTAGATTAAGTTTTGTGTGAATCATTATAAGGTATGAAATAGCTCTGCTTTCCAAAAAGTCAAAAAGGAACAGATTTTTATGACATTTGATTACGATTTGTTTGTCATTGGTGCTGGGCCTGGGGGATTGGCAGCAGCTAAAAAAGCAGCTAGTTACGGTGTACGTGTCGCTGTTGCTGAACAAGAATCCGTCGGTGGGACTTGTGTAAATCGCGGCTGTGTTCCGAAAAAACTGATTGTCTACGCAGCTGACTTCGCCCTGCAAAATCAGATAGCACACAGTTATGGGTGGAGTGACTGTCAAACATACTTTGACTGGACATTATTTATTAAGTCAGTACATCAGCATATTGACAGGGTTAATCAGTCTTATTTTCAGCAATTGCAAAAAGCTGGAATTGAATTAATTTCTCAACATGTCACTTTCATCGATACCCACACGATCGATATTGATGGACGCAAAGTTACAGCCGACAAAATTTTAATTGCTGTGGGAGGGCAACCCCTCAAACCCAAAATCCCAGGTATCGAATACGCTATCACATCCCGTGAGATGTTTCAGCTACCCTATCTGCCGAAACGTCTAGCAATTATTGGCGGCGGCTACATTGGCGTAGAATTTTCTAGCATGATGCACGCTTTCGGCTGCGAAGTGACGATGATTGAAAGAGACGGGACGATTTTATCGGGGTTTGATGATGACATTTGCTCTGCTGTACAACAGGGTTTGACTAAACGCGGAATTAAGATATTCACCAATAAGACGGTTGCTAAAATCAAATACTCAGATGAGTGTTTGTTGTTAACTATTACTGGTGAAAAGCAAGAAATAATTACAGCAGATACCATCTTAGTTGCCACAGGTTACGCTCCAAATACCAAGAATCTTGGTTTAGAAAATGCCCATGTTGAACTTGGCAAAGATGGTGCAATCAAAGTAGATGAATACAGCCGCACCAACCAAGAAAACATTTTTGCTGTGGGTGACTGCACCAGCCGCGTCCAATTGACTCCAGTGGCTAAGGCAGAAGGTATTGCCTTTGCAGATACAGTTTTTGGCAACAAGGCGCAAAAACTAAATTATGATTATGTACCCACTGCTGTTTTTTGCCGTCCAGAAGCGGCTAGTGTGGGAATGACAGAGGCGAAAGCACGGGAAAAATTTGGTGAATCTGTACAATGCTACCGCACCCAGTTCCAACCACTGTTGTATCAGCTAATCGAACAGGATGAGCCAACCACTATCAAGTTAGTGTTAAATGGTGATTCTGGGCAAGTTTTGGGCGCTCACATGGTGGGTGAACATGCAGCAGATATCATTCAAAGTCTGGGTGTAGGAATTCGCAAGGGCATTACCAAGGAAGATTTGGATGAAACGATAGGCATTCATCCCACGACAGGAGAAGAATTTTTGTCGTTAAATTAAAATTAGATGCAGAACTGAGTGAAATCATGTCAGCTTAATTGCTTATTAAACTCGAAGAACCCCACCCCGTCCTTAAGAGCAGGCGAGGTGGGGTTCTTTACTCCTCGCCAAAGTCGAGGAGGAGTTTTTTAGCTGATCCTAAAAACAAGGTGCAGTGCTTGGATTCTGATCTCAGACTTTCTGTGCAGATACTTCTTCTGGCTTTTCTTGAGTGTGCAATGCAGAATACAGGCGATTGAGCGCATTTACATAAGCTTGCGCGGATGCCACGATGATATCTGTGTTCGCTGCATGACCAGAAAACACTTTAGATTCATAACGTAAACGAATCGTTACTTCTCCAATGGCATCAATCCCGGCTGTTACTGACTGCACAGAAAACTCAATCAACTCGTTGGGTACATTCACCACACGGTTGATGGCTTTGTAAACTGCATCCACTGGCCCAGTACCGATCGCAGCATCGGTTAATTCTTCACCTTCTGGGGTGCGGAGGGTGACTGTAGCAGTGGGGCGGGCGTTGCTACCACAGGAAACTTGCACTAACTCTACTCGGAACAAATCGGGTGCTTGTTGGATTTCATCGTTAACGATCGCTTCCAAATCCCAATCAGAAATATCTTTCTTTTTATCTGCTACTTCTTTGAATCTGACGAATGCTTTATTTAACTCAGTATCTGACAGTTCAAAGCCCAATTCTTTCAATCGGGTGCGGAAAGCATTTCTACCTGAATGTTTACCCAAAACTATTTGATTGTCTGTTAAGCCAATCAATTGGGCATCCATAATTTCGTAGGTGAGCTTATTTTTTAGCACTCCATCTTGGTGAATCCCAGACTCATGAGCAAAGGCATTCGCCCCCACGATCGCTTTATTTGGTTGTACCAACATTCCCGTCAAATTGGAAACTAAGCGTGAGGTTTTGTAAATTTGCCGAGTGTCGATATTTGTCAGAGATTCTTGAGATTCTTCTGGTCTTCCCAAAAAGGGATTAAAATATTGTCGCCGTACATGCAACGCCATCACTAATTCTTCTAGCGATGCATTTCCGGCACGTTCGCCAATACCATTGATGGTACATTCTAGTTGGCGTGCGCCATTTTTCACGGCTTCTAAGAAGTTAGCAACTGCTAAACCTAAATCATTATGACCGTGAACGGAAATAATTGCTTGGTCGATGTTGGGGACATTTTCAATAATCCCTTTAATGATTGCGCCAAACTCACTAGGGGTTGTGTAACCAACAGTATCGGGAATGTTAACTGTTGTTGCACCAGCTGCGATCGTTCGCTCTAACACTTGGTAAAGAAATTCTGGATCGGAACGAGCCGCATCCATCGGCGAAAATTCTACATCTGTTACAAAAGACTTGGCATAAGCTACCATTTCTTCGGCGATCGCTAGCACTTCTGCCCGTGACTTCCGCAACTGATATTCCAAATGTATATCAGAAGTGGAAATAAACGTGTGAATTCTGGCGTTAACTGCTGGTTTTAATGCTTCTGCGGCTGCTTCAATATCTGCTTTAATCGCTCTTGCCAAACTACAAATTACCGGGCCATTTTCTGTCCCAACAATTTTGGCAATCTTGCTAACTGCTTCAAAATCTCCAGGGCTAGCAAAGGCGAAGCCTGCCTCAATTATATCCACACCTAGACGTGCCAGTTGCTTGGCAATAACTAGCTTCTCGTCTATATTCAGAGTTGCTCCTGGACACTGCTCTCCATCTCGCAGTGTAGTATCAAAAATGATGATTCGGTCTGTTTTGTTTGTCATTTACGTTTTGTTGTTTAATTTTTACTTGTGTATCAAAATATCTTCAACCTTAGTTTTTCTTTTACTCTTATTTTTGTAAATAATTGCTAAGACTACTAACCTTCTGTTTTTTCTATTTGATCTCTGATATCATTTAAATCTATATATCTGTCAGTAGCATTTCGTAGTTCTCTAGCAATCATTCCCTCTGTCGATACTACTGTAATATGTGTATTTTTTGAACGTAATAGTTCGATTGCTCTTTCAAAATCTCCATCGCCACTGAATAATACTACTCGGTCATATTGGTCTACTGTATTAAACATATCTACAACAATTTCAATATCTAAATTCGCTTTTTGCGAGTAACGACCAGAGGTATCATCATAATATTCTTTAAGAATTTTAGTTCTAACTGTATATCCTAAACTAATTAGAGCATCTCTAAAACCTCGTTGATCTTGAGGGTCTTTTAAGCCAGTGTACCAGAATGCATTAATTAATGTTGTTTCTGATTGCTCATGTTTAAAGTATTCTAAAACTCGTCGAGGGTCAAAAAACCAACCATTTTTTTGTTGAGCATAGAACATATTGTTTCCATCTACAAAAATAGATAGACGATTCATTGGAGAACCCATACAAATTTACACCTAATAATATATATGAATTTAGATGGAACAATAGATTATAGCAATTTTCAAATGCCTTGTTTGCTAATATCTATAAACTAACTCTTCATCTGTAGCTTTTATCCTACCTCTTTCAAGGCATAAAAACGCCTGCAACATTGGAGTTGAGATCCTGGGTGCTAAACCTTATTCACCTCCGGCACTGCAAGAGCCACCCTGTGATCAAAATCTACCAATAAAATTGAAGTAGTAACAGCATTCATAACGGTATAACACTAAATTTTACTCCTAAAGAGGTATGGCATAGGCTTAGGGTAGAATATAAGTTGATCCCTATCTATAGGTTTAGCTTTCAGTATAAGGATACGCTTTGTGGGGAGTACCAATATTGCGCCAAAGACAGAAGACAAGCTTGGGACAGCTTCTGGTAAAACTCTAGTTAAGAGGATACTTGTTGGTTAGGTTAGGGTAAAATCTCGCCCTAACCAACTACAGAAACGAAGTATATCCGGCTATGATCTGTGAGACAATCACTAGTTGTAACTCATTCAACAGAAAAATAATAAGTCAGGTAGTACCTGAGTAGGAATCTTTTGGGGGCTACCTTTGCCAATAAAAGTTTGTTGATAAATAGAAGATACTTTACAAATGTATAAGATTGTCATTTAAGTATTATTTCAATGTGCTTGTACTAAAACGTGGTCTGAATAAATAAAAGTGTTGGACTTAAATCAATCAGTAACATGATATGGCAGAAGAACCTACATCTACCTTAACTAAAAACTATGTCTCTGCTGCCAATAGACTGTCAAGTAAACCGACAAAGGTAACATCAACAGCATCAGCTCGTCAGTCTAGGTGGATGGTTCTCTTAGGTCATCTCCTTGCTGGTGGTTTGGCAATGGGTGCAGCAGTGCTGAGTGCTTCTGGTGGAGAATTAGTTCAATTGATGGAAAATAAGGCGCTTTCTGCCTTTTTTCAAGTGCGCGGCCCGATTTTGCCTCCAGAAGACATCGTAATTTTAGCAATAGACGATCAGTCAATATCAGTTCCCGCACAGTACTATAAAACAAATCCGAAACAGTATGCCTACTTAGAAACACTGAAATCTTATCCTTATAAACGAGCTGCTTATGCTCAGATAATCACAAAGTTAATCAAAGCAGGTGTCCGTTCTGTAGCGGTAGATGTCGTTTTTGACACGCCAAGTAGTTATGGAGCTACTGACGATCGCCAACTCCAGGCAGTATTGCAAAAGTATGGCAGCAAAGTTACTTTAGCAGCCGTCTACGAAAATTCCCAGACGCACCAAGGGTCTTTTATGCAACTGATTGACCCACAAGAGATGTTTCATACAGGGTCAGTGTCCGTTGGCTCAGTTAATTTTCCCTTGGAGGCGGATGGTAAAGTTCATCGATTGGCAAGTGAGTTTTCTAAATTGTTAGCTGAAGATAATTTGGTAGAAAAGCTACCTTCTTTTGATGAAGCAGTAATTAGAGCAGCACAAGTAAATTATCCCCGACCAAAGGGCAATCGCATTCATTTTTGGGGGCCTGCGGGTACATTTGAGCAAATACCCTTTTGGCATGTACTCGACCCGGAAAACTGGAACACCTATTTGCAGCAAGGAAAGGTCTTCAAAGACAAGATAGTGCTGATTGGTGCAACAGATAAGTTACACAATGATTATTATCCAGTCGCTGCTAGCAACAGCGCCAAACCCATGTCGGGCGTAGAAATTCACGCCAATGCGATCGCAACTTTAATGCAAGGTAAAGCGATCGCCTCAGCAATTAATAGTCCACCGTTACGAGGTTTGTTTGTGCTAATTATAGTTGGCAGTACAGCCTTAATGATTAGCAGACGCAAGCGTACTATCAATAGACTTCTCTATAGCTTCGCCCTGTCTAGTACTTGGGCAGGAATTAGTTATGGGTTATTTGTTCATAGTCAGTTAATTTTTCCCACTACTGTACCAATGATTGCGATCGCTATGATTGGATTTTCCTACTTAGGAACCTCATTAGTCAGAGAAAGCATCAAAAAACGCCAATTAGTAGATATTTTTCAAAAATATAAAACTTCCGCCGTTGTCCAAGAAATTATCAGCCAACAAGATGATTTACAAGACCTAATCCAGCAACGAGATTTAGCCTTATCAGGAAAAGTCCTGGCTAGACGCTACAGAATTGTCAAAGTTCTCGGTTCCGGTGGATTTAGTGAAACCTACATTGCCGAAGATACCCAACGTCCTGGAAATCCGCGATGTGTTGTCAAACAACTAAAACCAGCTAACACCAAACCAGAAGCTTTGCAACTTGCCAGACGCCTATTTAATTCAGAGGCGCAAACACTTGAAAAATTAGGAACACACCCCCAAATTCCGCAGCTTTTGGCGTATTTTGAAGAAGATGAAGAATTTTATTTAGTACAAGAACAGATCATTGGTCATCCTTTAAATCAGGAATTGCCACCAGGTAGAGCAATTGAAGAAATTGCAGTGATCAGAATTGTCAGGGATTTATTGCAAACATTAACATTTGTCCATAAAAACAATGTGATTCACCGGGATATTAAGCCCAGTAATATCATCCGCCGACATTCAGACGGTAAACTGATCTTGATTGATTTTGGGGCTGTCAAAGAAGTTAGTACAAAACAGCTCGATCATCAAGAGCAAAGCCCCTTCACCATTGGCATTGGTACTCAGGGTTATGCACCAAGCGAGCAATGTTTTGGGCGTCCCCACTACAGTAGTGATATCTATGCAGTCGGCATGGTTGGAATTAAAGCTTTGACTGGTATGGCACCTCGTGAGCTACCTAGAGATGCTGATGGAGAGATAAAATGGAGCAATGCCTACGACGATAAACTACGCACTCAGGTAAGTCACTCCTTCGCTAAGATTCTCAGTAAAATGGTGCTGGATGACTTCAAACAGCGATATCAGTCTGCATCAGAGGCTCTTGAGGAGCTTAAAGCTTTTGACGATATTTTAAACTTCCCAACCAGATACCCCATGCTACAGAATGACTCATTAATGAATACTTTAGATGACTTAGGCACTTCCACAAAATCTTGCTCAGAAGCATCCTCAGAAACTACTTGATATAATATTCGCCAAATTACCCATAATCCAAGTCTTCAAATTATTCAATGATGGCAAAATACGAGCGATCGCACCACAGACAACCCAAAAACTACGCCAAACATAAGCGATCGCTTACAATACACTCAGATAAGTTTGCTCAGAATTCATCGGCAAAATCCGCAACTTCCGATTTTTAAGGTCTGGCTCTAATCCTAAAACTTCCATTGGCGTCACACCCAAAAGGGCATAAGGTACTTCTGTGAGTTCCAAACAATCAAAGGTTCCTTGACGTTCTTCAATACTAAGTTCCACATCTCGGAAAATCCGCCCTTGCTGCACTCCAGCCGCAGTCTCTACCTGGGCTTCTCCACCTTTAACTAAACCTAGTTGGATAATAATGCTAGCAGGTAAACATAGTAAAGTTGCACCCGTATCAACTAAAACATTATCCAAAATACAAGAGCGAACTTCCTCTGGAGAAATAAAGCCTCGCTGTGCCAAAACTCGATCAATTCGATTCGTGACTGTGAGGGTAACTATTACTTGCCCCATTTGCTTACCCTGAAGATTTGGTAGTACCAGCTTACCCATTTCAGCAAACTCCTGAAAAGAAAATATTTTTGAGAGATGCCTTAAAATACAAAGACGCAAAAGCACTCTCTGCGCCTCTGCGTCTCTGCATGAGATATTCCCTACTTACACCATCTCAGACGAAGCCTGCACCATCTGTTGTGGCTGCGGCTGGAACATGAACAACGAGTACACCACATCTCGGCGGATGTTGACCATCATATCTAAGAAGAGTTCGTAGCCCTCACTCTTATACTCAATTAGTGGATCTTTTTGCCCATAACCACGTAATCCTACTGATTCGCGTAAGGCATCCATTTGTTGCAGGTGTTCCCGCCACAGAGTATCAATGCGTTGCAAGATAAAGAAGCGTTCAGCTTGGCGCATCAGTCCGGGTTGAACTTGGTCAATCTGCGCTTCTTTGAGGTCGTAAGCAATTCGCACCTGTTCATGGAGGAATGCTTTAATCTCGCTGACTGTCATATCTTCTAATTGATTTGACTGCAAATCCGCTAGTAGATAGACGAATTCTTTAACTTTTTCAACCAGCTTTTCTAACTCCCACTCTTCCGAGGGTAAGTCTACGTTGATGTAGTAATCAACGATGTCATCCATCGTTTTTTCGGCGTACTTGATTACTTGTTCTTTTAAGTCTTGACCTTCTAACACCCGGCGACGTTCAGCGTAAATAGCACGACGTTGATTATTCATCACCTCGTCATACTCAAATACCTGCTTACGGATATCGTAGTAGTAGGTTTCTACTTTTTTCTGTGCGCCTTCCAAACTGCGGGTGAGCATCCCAGATTCGATGGGCATATCTTCTTCCACTTGGAAGGCATTCATTAACCCAGCGACGCGATCGCCTCCAAAAATCCGCAGTAGGTTATCCTCTAAACTGAGGAAAAATCTCGTGGTTCCAGGGTCACCTTGTCTTCCTGCACGTCCGCGCAACTGGTTATCAATTCGCCGCGATTCGTGGCGTTCTGTACCAATTACGTGCAAACCGCCGATTTCTACTACCTCATTGTGTTCGCGGGTAGTAAATTGTTCATATTCCTGCTTAACCCGGTTGTATGCTTCCCGCAATTTCTGAATTACAGGGTCGTCGATGGGAGCTTTTTCTGCTGCCACAGCTACCTTGTCTTCAGCTTCTAATTCCGGTAAACTGCGATCGCCATATTCACGCACCGCAATTTCTACTGCATCTTTGAGGAGTTTTTCTGTCTCTTTTGTCAATTGGGTGGGAAAAATTTCTGGTGAAGCCCGCCAAGTTTTGACTTTTTTACCAGGGACAAAGCCTTGACCACCACCGTGTCCCGTAGGCAATCCGGCTGGTCTTTGAACGCCAAAGCTATCTTCATCTTCTGGCATGACGATTCGGGGCATGAAGTATTCCCGCAGCTTCAGACGTGCCATGTATTCGGAGTTACCACCCAGAATGATGTCTGTACCTCTACCAGCCATGTTAGTAGCAATGGTAACAGCACCTTTTCGTCCAGCTTGGGCGACAATTTCCGCCTCACGCTCAACGTTTTCGGGACGGGCATTGAGTAATTCGTGGGGAATCGACAATTCCTTCAGCAGCCGACTTAGAAGTTCTGACTTTTCTACACTAGTGGTTCCCACTAATACAGGTCTACCGAGTTCGTGCATTTCGGCACATTCTCTAGCGATCGCACCCCACTTGCCTGGTTCTGTCTTAAAGACCATATCCGACAAATCTTCCCGTCTGCGATCGCGGTTGGTAGGAATTACCGCAACTTCCAATTTGTAAATTTTTTCAAATTCCGGTTCTTCCGTTTTTGCCGTTCCGGTCATTCCACCCAGTTTTGGATACAGCAAGAACAGATTTTGATAAGTAATTGTCGCTAGAGTTTGAGTTTCTGGCTGAATTTCTACGTGTTCTTTGGCTTCAATAGCCTGGTGTAATCCATCACTCCAACGCCGACCGGGTAGCACTCGACCGGTAAATTCATCCACAATTACCACTTCGCCATTACGGACGATGTAATTTACATCCTTAAGAAAAAGTTCTTTGGCTTTAATTGCATTGAAAATGAAGTGTGCCCAAGGATCTTCTGGGTCAAATAAATCTGTGACTCCCAAAAGATTTTCAGATTCTGCAAATCCTTCATCTGTCAAAAGCACGTTACGAGCTTTTTCATCCACATCATAATGCTCGTCTTTTTTGAGTGTGAATGCGATTTCAGCTGCTTGCAGATACTTTTCTGTAGGTCTTTCCACCTGTCCAGAAATAATTAGCGGTGTCCGCGCCTCATCAATTAAAATCGAGTCTACCTCGTCAATCACGCAATAATTAAACGGGCGTTGCACCACATCTGCCATTGACGTCGCCATGTTATCCCGCAGGTAGTCAAATCCTACCTCGCTGTTGGTAACATAAGTAATATCGCAATCATAGTTTTTCTGGCGTTCACTGGGAGTCATGGTTGACTGGATTAACCCCACACTCAGCCCCAAGAACCGATGCACCTGTCCCATCCATTCAGCATCCCGACGAGCTAGGTAATCGTTCACAGTGACGACGTGTACACCTTTACCAGTAAGGCCATTTAAATAACTCGGTAAGGTTGCTACAAGCGTTTTACCCTCACCAGTTTTCATTTCGGCAATTTGCCCTACATGCAAAATGATACCGCCAAGGAGTTGAACATCAAAGTGCCGCAAGCCCAAGACTCGCCGTCCTGCTTCCCGAACAACGGCGTAAGCTTCGGGCAATAGGTCATCTAGAGTTTCGCCTTTGGCAAACCGTTGTTTAAATTCGACGGTTTTACCTTTTAACTCCTCATCGGAAAGAGCCTTAATTTCTTCCTCTAGAAGGTTAATTTCAGTAACAGAAGGTTGGTATTTTTTAAGCTTACGAGCGTTGGGGTCGCCCAACAAAAGTTTTAGCATGGCAGATTATAGAACTGAATCAAGGGGGATGGGAATTAAAGGTTTGGCATTGATTATAAACATTTAACCCAACCCAACCTTCTTGGTTGTGGATGGGTATCAAATGAGAATTAACTCAAAAACAGGAGAAAAACGAGGCAATCAGTTTACTAAATGATTGGTTTTAACTCTTATCTGATTATTTAGTCTTTCTTCATAGTATCATTTTGCCCCCAGATGGGGCCAGAGAAGGGAGAGTAGGAGGAGATGAGGAAGAAAATACTTCTTTATCCCCCTCATGCCCCCACCTTAATTCGAGTTGTTCCATTCTGCTGTCAGGCTGCGGAAATTATAATCGCTAGCGTCTTGATGACAGCTAACACAGCTGCCAAGCTGGACGGGACGTGGTAATTTAACTCCTGGATGCAAAGCTTTGAAATAACGTGAGTCATTAAGGCGATATGGTATTTCTTCGTCGTCTCGCTTAACACGAGAAAAAGTCGAAAGATATTTCCATACCAAGATGCGTGGAGGATCGACTAAAGGCTTTAGTTGTGCGCCGTAGTGCTGCGAGTCTTGCAGGAGATTTTTCCAAGTTTGGGTGGGGAAAACTGCTGGTGGTAAGCCTATGTGGCATGTGGAGCAGTTTTCCAAATACAGTTCTTGCCCTAATTGATACTGTGCAGGCACTACGTCAACAGTGCCAATTTCGGCGGTGGGAGTAGCACTTTGGGCATTGGTTGCCAATGCTAAAAGCCAACCCATAGCTAGGCTCCAGGTTACAATTACCAGAAGTAAACCGAAAAATTGACGTTTGAATTGGCGTTCGGCGCTTTGCTGTAGTACAAGGCGCTCGCGGATTTTGCGCTTAACAAAAATTGACATTCCTCACATTCCCAGATATTCAGAAGTGGCGCTTGTGCTAATCATAGGACTTCCCCAGCGTTGCCAGTAGTAATATAGCAATGACTATTGGCAAGCCCTTCTGTGTCTGTGCATCTCTCAACATTGCAAGGAAAAATCTCTTATACTAATTCACAATTCGCTTTTTCGCCCATTTTTTTCATTATTGTATTCCCAGTTAATCAAGTTGGGAAAAGCAGCTTTAGCTTGGTCTAGAACTTGTTAGATTTCAGGTTCTGTTAGTAACATTTTCAAGAGAAAGCAATTAGGTAAAGCTTTTTGGCAACAGTTATCTTTAAGGAATAGAAACCGATCGCAATAATCGCTCAACAACAGTTCTTGCATTCCGTCCGCCTCTAGGAATGAGGCGATGGCAAAGAACATGAGGGACGAGAAATTTTACATCATCAGGAATAGCATAATCACGCCCTAATACAAAAGCTAGCGCTTGGGTAGCCCGTTGTAATGCTAATGTGCCACGCGGACTAACACCAAGGGCTATTTCCTCATCTTGCCGTGTTACTCGCACCAATTCCAGAATGTACTGTTGCAAGGAGGGTGCCACTTTTACTTGAGAGCAGAGGTAACGCAATTCCTGTACTTCTGCCAAGGTAATACAAGGCTGCAAATCAGCAACCTTCACACCATTTTGGAGATTTTGCAGCATGAGGAGTTCTTCTGTCTCAGAAGGATAGCCCAAACTCAGCGACAACATGAACCGATCCATCTGCGCTTCCGGTAGTGGAAAAGTACCTTGATACTCAATCGGGTTTTGAGTGGCAATGACAAAAAAAGGCTGAGGAACTGCACGAGAGACACCATCGACTGTTACCTGATGTTCTTCCATGACTTCTAGTAAAGCTGACTGAGTGCGGGGTGTAGCGCGGTTAATTTCGTCAGCTAGGAGGATATTGGTAAAAATAGGCCCAGGAAGATAAGTAAATTCGCCGTTTTTTGGGTTCCAGATGTTAGTGCCAGTAATATCAGTTGGCAGTAAATCGGGGGTACATTGTAGCCGTTGAAACTTACCATCCAGTGAACGAGCTAGAGATTTAGCGAGTAGGGTTTTACCAACACCAGGGACATCTTCTAGCAGAGCATGACCACCACCTAGCAAGGCTACTAGCACTAAACGTATTGCCTCAGCTTTACCAACGATGGTAAAAGCCAGATTTTGTGTTAAAGCGTCAATTTTTTCTCTCATGCGGTGCGGGGAGTAGGGAGTGGGGAATTGGGCATTGGGAAGATGAATTAATAAACTATGCCCCATGCCCTATCTATTGTTCCCACTCAGCACTCAAAATTTCTTTAGCAACAACACAGTCAAGTTGAATTTGTGTTTTCAGGGCTTCTAGAGAAGCAAATTTTTGTTCAGGGCGCAAAAATTTCACTAGTTCTACAGCCAGTTTTTTGCCATACAAATCACCAGACCAGTCGAACAGATGTACTTCCGCAGAAGAATAAGTACCATTTACAGTTGGGCGGTTACCAATATTCATTACGCCCAAGCTTTCACTAGGAGCGACATCTGATATTTCACTGAGAATGAAAACACGGACAGCATAGACTCCTTGGCGGGGCAAAAACTTTTCTTTTGGTAGTTGGAGATTGGCAGTGGGAAAGCCAATTGTTCTGCCCAATTGTTGACCTTGAACGACAACACCAAGAAGAGTGTAGGGGCGTCCTAGTAGTAGATTTGCATTTTCGATGTCGCCTTGATCAAGGGTTTGACGGATCAATGAAGTGCTAATGCGGGCATCTTGAGTCGGATTAGTAGTGACGCAACTGCTTTCGGTGGGCGAGTTACCTGTATAAGTTTGTAAGGGAACGATGGTAACAGGGATATTATGCTTGGCGGCGATTAATTGCAAATCTTTAGCAGTGCCACTGCGCTTTTCGCCAAAACAAAAATCCTGCCCGATGCTAATTTGCTGGCATCGCAGTTGTTGCACAAGAATTTTTTGGACGAATTCTTCAGGGGTCAAAGCAGATAATTCTTTGTCAAAGGGTAGTAATACCAGTTGTTCTACCCCAAGCGATCGCAATTGTTGGACTTTTTCATCCAGTGGCGTTAACAAAGTCCGGGGCTGTCCCGTAAAAAATTCCTGTGGATGGGGGTCAAAGGTGACAACTGTTGAGTAAATATATTCTTGATTTGCTAGTTGTTGATTTTCCTTTGACTGCGGACTACTGGCTATTGATAAGTTAGCACCAGCCTGCAAGACTGGCTGAATTACCCTTTGATGACCAAGATGAACACCATCAAACTTGCCAAGGGCAACAGCAGTCGGCGTTAGCAGCCCTTCGTTTGAAGAAGCAACCCACACAGAACACCCATTTTTAGACAAATTTAGCACGTGGATTCTGAGATTTTAGGTTTATTTTAGCTATCAGCAGGAAGCTACCTTATGGTAAACCGCCTTGAGGAGGACATTCACTAACTGCCCATGAGGTCTTGTGCGATCAGCTAGGGTTTTGATGCTACCCCTTTTACATAGCAGCCAAAAGCTTAACCTAAGGGAAGTTGCCCAAGATGGTATCTTGTGCTATTAGCTTGACTACGAATTTTAGATTTTAGACTTTAGATTTTTTGGTTCATGCCCCGCCATGCTATGGCTGAACAAATCCAAAATCCAAAATTGATTGACAGCTAATTACTAAGTCCAGATTACCCAAATACCAGAGCTAAAAAGGCTCTAGTTCGTTGTTGAGACTGCAACAAAGGTTTTACCCTCCAAATTAGCCCCAATCTTAGGGTGTCTGTGAGGATCTGGACTGTGTTGGTGCTATAAGGTATGTCCTCCTGTTGTCGCCCTTCTCCTGTGGTTGGCGTGACAACTCTGGGCAGTGCTGTCTCACCGTACAGCCAACAGGTACGCTCTCGCGCTGAAAGCTTCTGATCACCAATCTAATCTAAAATCTCCAATTCCTCCGATCGCAATCTCTAGGTAGAAAACTTACTAACAGGAAAAGATTCTGATAAGACAACTGAGGTGGGAATCTGAAGTACCAATCCTTCCCGTGCCATAATCGCCCCAGGAAATTTTGCGGCTACTTCTTTCCCTACACAATCTAAAAAATCGTCATCGTGTGCGGGGTCGTGGTGGTAAATCACCAGAGTTTTGACGTTAGCAGCTTGTGCCACTTTCACCGCTTCTTGCCAGGTAGAATGTCCCCAGCCAATTTTCGGAGATTTGGGCGAATAGTATTCCTCGTCTGTGTAAGTGGAATCGTAAACCAGAATGTCAGCATTCCGAGCTAGCCACAGTACATTATCATCGAGTCGGTCGGGAAAATGTTCGGTATCAGTGATATAAGCCGCAGCACCACCACGCCAGTTGACGCGGTATCCTACAGCTTCACCTGGATGGTTTAAAGGTGCTGTTTCTACAGTAACGTCATCGATGTGAATTGGTTGCCCCGGTCGAATGTCGTAGAAACTTAAATTGGCTTGCATAATTTGCAAGGGTACGGGAAAATTCGGGTGCAACATCTGGTCATTGAGGCGCTGTTCTATGGTAGAACCATCAGGTGCGATCGCGCCGTAGATATGAAAGTCATTCCCCTTCACAAATCCTGGGGTAAAGAAGGGAAAACCCTGCATGTGATCCCAGTGAGAATGGGTAAAAAATATGTGAGCTTCTAACGGCATTTGGCGCAACAAAGATTGCCCCAAAACATGTAGTCCCGTGCCAGCATCGAAAACTAAGCGTTTATCGCCCGCTTGCATTGATATGCAAGGGGTATTACCGCCGTAACGAACGGTGTTTGGCCCTGGGCTGGGGATGCTGCCGCGAACGCCCCAAAATTGTACGGTAAATTGGTTCTCTATCCTAGACATGGGTATTGCTTGCTGGACTGAGCGGGCGATAAGTGGAAAAATTGTTACTGATTTTGTCTAAATTTATGCTGTCTTACCGATTTTGCCAGAGGAAGGATTTCTTGGTAAAACAGCATACCCTGTTTCTGGCTGATTGTGTAAATGTGAATGAAATACTCTCAGGTAAAATTTTCCAGTTTTTTGGGTGGATGTGTATCGGTTATTTCAAGAGTGTCCCTACGTTATAGCCTACATTTTTCTCTGATGCCTTTAAATAATTCTAGTTTTATCCTGATAAATCACATGATTCATGGAAAATTGAATTCCCACTCAGATAATTTATTTAGCCCATCTGCGTGAGTAAGATTGTATTGTAACGGCGTTATACTGATGTAGTTTTTACGTACAACATGCACATCTAACGGTACATTTTGCAGTACATTTAATCCGCTTGGGGGTTCTACATCCTCAATTACCTCTCCGGTTAACCAGTAGTACGTTTTTCCACGAGGATCAACTCGTTTATCAAACACATCAATGTAATGCCGCAGACCTTGACGGGTAAGAGTAACTCCGGCAATTTCTTCCCATTTGACCGCAGGAATATTGACATTGAGCAACATTAAATCTGGCAAAGGTTTTTGGGCTAACTGGTCTACGAGAATTTTGGCAAACTTAGCAGCAGGTTGAAAGTCTTTAGAGGTGTGACTAATAAGACTCAGTGCTACACTGGGAATGCCTTCAATTAAACCTTCCATTGCCGCCGAAACAGTACCGGAATACAATATTTCAGTTCCCAAATTCGCACCTTGATTAATGCCAGAGAGAACCAAATCGGGAGGAGTATCTAGCAAAGCCCAAAGCGCCAATTTGACGCAATCTGAAGGCGTACCATCGCAAGCCCAAGCTTTGACAGCAGGATGAAAAATCCCTTCAACAATTTCGGCGCGAATAGGTTGATGTAAAGTTAACCCGTGTCCAGTTGCCGATCGCTCTCGATCTGGGCAAACTACACTTACATCATGACCTGCCTCTGCCAAGTAGTTAGCTAGGGTACGAATCCCCAAGGCAGAAATGCCGTCATCGTTGCTAATTAGTAATTTCATAGTCATTGGTCATTAGTCATTAGTCATTAGTCATTAGTTATTTGTTATTTGTTATTCGTTATTTGTCAATGTCTAAGGTCACAAGTAGCAAAAAACATTTATACTCATTCATAAACTGTGTCTAAAGTTTGCCTACCTTTAAGACTAGTTGCTTAATCCTTAAATCTTGTAAGTAAGATGTTATGGGAATCCGATTTGATTTCTGAACTTTTTTGAGTAGGTAATGCGGAATTAGCCTTTTCGAGTTGAAGGCGAGTTTTTTCACTCAATCAAATAAGCGCCCTATAGCTGGATTTATGCCAAGCTGTGGTAGCCCAGTCGTCTCTAATTGATAAACAAAGGTTTGGTTTTGACTTTTGACTTCCCTGTTCGCGCAGCGTCCCCAAGGGTTGGGGCTGACTCTCGATGTTAATGGCATAGCTGTAAGTTGATTTATCGAGCAGCTTACAGCTTTTGAATATAGACTAATGACTAATGATCAATGACTAATAACTAATGACTAGCAATTTAGAAGCTCAACTTTTAGCACTGCGGCAAGAAGGAGAAAAAGCGATCGCAGCCGCCGACAGCCTAGAACGTCTGGAGGAACTCAGAGTTAACTATCTGGGTAAAAAAGGGGAACTAGGGGCACTGTTGCGAAGTATGGGGCAGATGAGTGCAGAGGAACGGCCAAAAATTGGAGCGATCGCCAATACAGTCAAAGAATCCTTGCAAACTAGTCTAGACCAGCAACGCCTCTCCCTGGAAGCCGCGCAAATTCAGCTACAGCTAGAGGCTGAAACTCTCGATGTTACTATGCCGGGAATTTACAGCCCTCAAGGTCGTATTCATCCCCTCAATGGTATTATCGACCGGGCGCTAGATATTTTTGTTGGTATGGGCTACACCGTGGCTCAAGGGCCAGAGATGGAAACAGATTACTATAATTTCGAGGCTCTTAATACCCCGCCTGACCACCCCGCCCGTGATATGCAGGATACCTTCTACCTGCCAGATGGTAATCTTTTACGCACTCATACCTCGTCAGTACAAATTCGTTACATGGAAAGAGAAGACCCACCGATTCGGGTTGTAGCTCCAGGGCGAGTTTATCGGCGAGATAATGTAGACGCGACTCACTCAGCAGTTTTCCATCAAATAGAACTTTTAGCCATTGACGAGGGACTAACTTTTACAGACCTCAAAGGCACAATTAAAGTATTTTTACAAACAATATTTGGTGATTTACCTATTCGCTTCCGCGCCAGTTATTTCCCGTTTACTGAACCTTCGGCTGAAGTAGATTTGCAGTGGAATGGTCGCTGGCTGGAGGTGATGGGCTGCGGTATGGTCGATCCAAATGTACTTAAGTCTGTGGGTTATGACCCAGAAATTTATACAGGGTTTGCTGCGGGTTTTGGTGTAGAACGCTTTGCAATGGTGTTACACCAAATCGATGATATTCGTCGGTTATATGCTAGTGATTTGCGATTTTTGCGGCAATTTTAGGGAAGCGATCGCTTTAAATAATCAAGCGTTTACTAAATTTGCAAAAGTCAATTTGATGAAAAGATAACCACAGATAAATACCCATGAATTATCTGTGGTTTTAAATAATAGATCAGGATTGATGAATTTGGTAAACTATTAGTACGTAACTTCTCTTGACCTGATATGACTGCGATCGCTGGCAAACATCTAACGCTTGAGGAATATTTGAAGTATGACGATCGCACGGATAGCCAGTATGAACTGGTAGCAGGTGAGTTAGTTTCCATGCCACCTGAAAGCCCAAAAAATGTCCAGATATCTCTATTTTTGCTAGTAAATTTCCTCAAGTTCGTTCCAGTTAATCGGTTAAGTAACAAAGTTGAAATTGTTGTTGCTGGTTCTCGTGCAACAACTCGCATTCCTGACTTAGTTGTGCTGACGGATGAACTTGCAACAGCCTTAGAAGGTGCAACGCGATCCACAATTACCCTGGATATGCCACCTCCAGCATTAGTTGTGGAAGTTGTTTCTCCTGGCAAAGCTAACGAAGATCGGGACTATCGCTACAAACGTTCCGAGTATGCCGCAAGGGGAATTGCTGAATATTGGATTGTTGATCCACAAAGAAATGCAGTTACCGTACTGATATTAGTTGACGGGTTTTATGAAGAAACCAAATTTATAGGAAACAGTGCGATCGCTTCTACTATTTTCCCAGAATTACAGCTAACCGCAGATCAATTACTCAACCCTGGAGAAAGCAATATCTCAAATACGCAGACAATCAGCGTCCCACAGTAAAATGTAGTCAATAAATCCTACCTAAAATTCATGCCATGAGCCGATGGTCTTTTTACCGCAGGATGCAATAATTGCAGAAGAAAAGCTAACCAAGTATCTGCTTGTGCCGTTGCCAAAAGACGATAAATCTAAATTTCTGGCTATGGCTGGGTACACATTAGACAACTGGCAATAACTGGAACAGGATCTACGCGCTCAAGTTTTAACGCAACCTGCCGAGGCGATCGAAACAACTCGTTATGGGCAGAAGTATGCCATTCGTGCGTGTCTGCAAGGGCTTAATGGCGTTGAACTAAATATCTTAACCATTTGGATGGTTGCAAACGATACAACCAAATTTGTCACCTTAGTGCCAGATCAAGGAGCGAATTAATGAAGCTACAGTACCCCTTATTCTCTCAAGTTGCCTTAGCGCAAGACTTACCAAAATACAACCTGAAGCGAGGGAATGTTGCAACAATTGTGGAACATTACCCTATGCCTGAAGGGGAAGAGGACGGGTATAGTCTAGAAGGGTTTGATTTGCCCCATGTGACAGTCGAAGTCGCAGCATCTCAAATTATTCCCATTGCCCAGTGGCAGCAAGAAGAAATGATTTTAGCTAAGTTACGTCAGCTATCTGGAGCGAGGCTATTACAATTACAAGATTATCTCGATTTTCTGTTGCAAAAAGAAGAGTCTGAGCATCAAAGTAGGTTGCAATCTCCTATCTAAGGATTTGGCGAGAAAGTTTTTTGCGTCGCTTCTACTATTTTCCCAGAATTACAGCTAAACGCAGAGCAAGTACTCAACCCTGGAGAAAGCAATATCTCAAATACGCAGATAATCAGCGTCCCACAGTAAAATGTAGTCAATTTTATCGCTATCTTTAACCTAATAATATGTGTGAAGCAAATCCGAGCGCTCCTCCTGCCAGTACTAACCAGGCAGAATTTATTTTAAATTTAAACACAGCGATCGCACTCACAATTGCTACGATAATTGTCAACCAATCCACTAGCGCGGTTCGTCCTAATGTGTAAGTTACTCCTACCATTAATCCGAGAGAAGCCGCATTCACACCATCCAGAAATCCACTTGCCCAAGGAGATTGACGCAACTTATAAACCCAAGGATTAACCACCCAAACCAGCGCAAAAGCTGGCAAGAAAATGCCAATTGTAGCAGCGATCGCCCCAGTATTTCCTGCTAGCAAATACCCAATAAAGGTTGCGGTGGTAAAAACAGGCCCCGGTGTAAACTGCCCGATCGCTACGGCATCTAAAAGCTGTTGTGATGTCAGCCACTGGTTACGCTCGACCAAATCCCGTTGCAGAAATGCCAGCAATACATAACCACTGCCATAGAGAACACATCCAATTTTGAGAAAAAAGACAAAGACGCTAATCCAACTGACTGATGTAACTGCTGCTGTTGTACTACTAACCTGCGCCAGAATACCTGAAATAGGTAACAGGAATGCTCCACTTGTGTGTCCTCTAGCTTGCCAATTCTTCACTAGCATGACAGCGATACCTAGTAAAATCAGCACCAAAATTTCGTTCAATCCAGCTAAATACGCTGCAATTCCTACCATCCCTGCAATGATCGTCGGCACATCTTTAGCTGCCTTTTTCCCTAGATTCCACACAGCCTGAATCACGATCGCAATTATTACAGGTTTAATTCCATAGAGCAGCCATTCCACTTGCGGGACTGTTTGATAGCGAGCATAAATGGCGGCTAATGCCCAAACTATCAGCATCGCCGGGAGAATAAAACAGCTACCCGCAACCAGTAAACCACGCCATCCGGCTCGTTCGTAGCCAATATGGATCGCTAATTCCGTCGAGTTGGGGCCTGGAATCAAATTCGTAATTCCTAGCAAATCTAGCAGTTTCTCCCGGCTCATCCACTGACGGTGATTCACCACTTCATTGTCCATCATGGCGATATGGGCAGCAGGGCCACCAAAAGCGATCGTCCCCAATCGTAAAAACACTGTTGCCAGTTCTGTTAATCGCTGCTTCTGTTGTCTGGGAGTCAAAATGTTATAGGAAACCGCTTCTTCCTCTTTCTGGATATCCTCAGCTTCTTGTGTCACTATAGTTTTCCTGATTATGGATAAAGTACAGAAAAATATTTAACCACAGATGAACACAGAGGTTTGTAGAGACACGGCATTACCCAATACTTGTCGGGTTTTGGGGAAAAGGGGAAGGGGGAAGGGGAAAGAAAAAACCTTTACCCTTTAACCTTTTCCCCAAACCCAATGCCGAGTTGAAAATGCACAAAGCGTGCAGTATTGCGGCATTGCCTATATGTCTCAACTTCAGCCAAAAGGTGGTCAGTGAATGACACTAACCACCATGCGTGAAAGTTTATTTAACAATTCCTGAATGACCGGGGATATCTGCCAAAGGTTCAAATCTGCCACCTAAGTATTTGGCGAGAAACTCTTCTGCGATCGCAAAAAAGTGCAACCGATTTTCTGGTCTGGCAAAACCGTGTCCTTCATCAGTGTAAAGTGCATATTGTACTGGCAAACCAGCCTGCTGCATTGCATTGACAATTTGATCGCTTTCTGATTGTTTGACTCGCGGATCATTTGCACCTTGACCGATAAGTAAAGGTTTTTGAATTCGATCAGCAAAAAATAAAGGCGATCGCGATTTCAAAAATTCCTCTTCTGTCTCTAAGTTACCGACACGATGATAAAGCATTGCCTTCAATGGTTCCCAATAAGGCGGTATAGTTTCTATCAAAGTAATTAGGTTACTTGGCCCCACAATATCCACACCAGCCGCAAAGATTTCTGGTGTAAAAGTTAACCCCACTAAGGTGGCGTAACCACCATAAGAACCGCCCATAATCGCAATCTTTTGCGGGTCGGAAATACCTTTTTCTACTAACCAGTTCACGCTGTCAATCAAGTCATCGTGCATTTTGCCAGCCCATTCTCGATTCCCAGCATTCAAAAATGCTTTACCGTAACCAGTAGAACCGCGAAAGTTCACTTGCAGAACAGCATAACCCCGGTTAGCTAACCATTGCGTTGTGGCAGAAAAACCCCAAGTATCCCGTGCCCAAGGGCCACCATGAACCAGGAGTACTGTTGGTAGATTCTGGCTAGGTATTCCTACAGGGGTTGTCAGGTAACTGTGGATAGTTAAACCATCCCGTGCTTCGTAAGAAATCGGTTGCATTGAAGCTAACTGCAACGTTTCGAGTTTGGGTTGGTTGCTAAAGAGGAAAGTGCTAGTTTTGGACTCTCGGTTGTAGGCATAGTAATAAACTGGGCCATCGTCAGTTCTATAAGCTAAAGCCCAAGTTTTATCTTCCAAATCGCGGCTAATTATAGAGAATTCACCAGGACGTACCTTGGCAATTTCCTCAAAATCTGCGGCGATACTCTGGTCAATTACTTGCCATTCTTGTTTATCTTTGTAGAAAGAAACTGCTTGGATAACTCGCGTCAGTGGTTGAATGATTATCCCGACAACATCATACTGCTCATCTTCAGCAATGACAGTTTCTTGACGAGTGTCTAAGTCAACAGCTAGCAGACGTTTGGCGTTAGCATCGTGATTCCCTTGAATATAAAGGGTTTTACCATCAGCCGAGAAACTTACAGAATTCCCTTCTTCTTCTGGCCCCCAGTGGCGAAGAATTTCCCACTGTTTATCGGGTTTCTGCAATAAGAGGTCGTAACCACCACCGGCTGTGCTAGCTGTTGCTGCACGTATTTGGAAATCAGCGTCAGATGTCCAACTGATAATGTTACCGGGGTTGTCAGTGTCGAACTCCACAGCACCATTTTTTAGATTGATGCGGTAAACGTCAAACTTTTGGGGATTGTTCAAGTTCAAAGCTACCAGCATTTGATCTGGAAATTTGGGTTCAAGTTCCACAAGTTCGGCTTTTACACCCTGGAATGGCGTTAAGTCACGCACAATCTTGGAGTGAATATTAACCAAGTGGAGGTGAAAGTTCTCGTCGCCATCCGAGTCCTGCATATAAATCAACTGGTCGGCGTTATAAGTCCAGAAGAAAATGCGGATACCGCGCTTTTTATCGGCAGTTAGTATTTGGTCGTCTTCTTGTCCTACAGTTCGCAACCAAACCTGCAAGACATTTTTCTCATCAGGGGCAATATATGCCAAGTACTTGCCATCAGGCGAGAGTTGTGGGCTAGTCTTTTCGGGATTCCCAAACAGAATTTCGCGCGGAATCAGTGGTGGTAGGGAGAGTGCTTGAGCAGATGCCATATTTTCATCCTCTACTTAACTACCTTATTGTTACTTGGTTATCAAAATGACAATTCATCCTATTGGATGAACCTAGAATAAGTAGGGGAATGCCTGAAGGTAAAAGAGCGCCCCATGTAAAGACACAATTTATCGCGTCTAAAACACAGGCACATTAGAGAGCAATACGCTTGGGTTAAGGAAATTTATCTGTTAAGGCAGGCAGGGGGAGCAGGGGATGCAGAGGAGGCAGGGGGGGAGAAAAAAGCTTAACTCAACGGTATTGCATTAGAGAGACGCGATAAATCCCCGTCTTTATAGAGAATTTACTCATCAATTATTCTTAGTGATGAGTCTTTTATATTCGTGAATGAGTCTTTTATACTCGCTGACGAGTCTTTGATACTCGTGAATGAGTCTTTGATACTCGCTGACGAGTCTTTGATACTCGTGAATGAGTCTTTTATACTCGCTGACGAGTCTTTGATACTCGTGAATGAGTCTTTGATACTCG
>NZ_JAVRBS010000040.1:0-63983 GCF_034531155.1 Nostoc sp. ChiVER01
GTCTTCACTCCAGAAGCTTTGCCTTTTGAATGGGCAATAACGCAAAATAATCTCGGAATTGCCTACAGGGATAGAATTAAAGGAGACAGGGCAGATAACATTGAAAATGCGATCGCTGCTTTTACTGCTGCTTTAACTGTCAGAACTTCTGAAGCTTTGCCTATTGAATGGGTAGAAACTTTGTGGGAACTGGGGATTACTTACCAAAACGCAAACCAGTTTCCCAAAGCTTACAATACTTTTAAGTCTGCCATTGCCACTATAGAATTTTTACGGGAAGAAATAGTATCTGGAGAAGAAAGCAAACGCAAACAAGCGGAACAGTTTAACGAAGTTTATAGCCGCATCGTAGAAGTTTGCAGAGAATTAAATAAGACTACCGAAGCAATTGAATATGTTGAACGTAGTAAAACCCGTAATTTAGTTGAACAAATTCTTGAACGTGACTCTAAAACCATCTTTCCTCCAGAAGTATTCACTCAACTAGAAAAATACAGGGATGAAATAGCTGTAGGACAATATCAAATCCAAAATGGCAAAGCTGAAAATCCCAAAGTCCTTGCACAACATCTCCAACAGTTGCGAAACCAGCGTAATGAATTGCAAAACCAATACTTACCTGTTGGTTATGGTTTTAAATTCGACTCCTTCCAAGGTTCTTTGGATGAGCGTACAGCCATTATCGAGTGGTATATTCTCAATGATAAAATTCTGGCGTTTATTGTCACAAAAAAGGGAGAGGTAACAGTTTGGCAATCCCAACCAGAAGATAGAAAAGCTTTGACTGATTGGATAATTCAATATTTGCAGAATTACTACATACAAAAAGATCAATGGCTGAATAACTTAGAGGAAGAACTTAAACAATTAGCCTCCATTCTACACATTGATGAAATATTAAACCAAATACCAAAACACTGCGATAAACTCATCCTAATTCCTCATCAAGTCCTGCATTTATTCTCCCTTCATGCACTACCAGTAAATCAAAATTCTGAAAATTCGTCTTGTCTTCTGGATTTATTTGTTGGTGGTGTGAGCTATGCACCCAGTTGTCAACTACTGCAACAGGTACAACAGCGCAAACGTCCTGATTTTAAATCCCTGTTTGCGATTCAAAACCCTACAGGCGATTTAAACTATACAGATTTAGAAGTACAAGTTATTCAAAGCTACTTTAATACTGCTAATGTCCTGAAAAAAACAGCAGCGACACTCACAGCAATCGATAATTCCAACTTAAATACTTACCATTGCGCCCACTTTAGCTGCCACGGGTATTTTAACTTAACAAATCCCGGTAAATCAGCCCTAATTTTGGCAGATGCACCTATCACAGACACACCAATAAAACCTGACTCTGAACGTTACCTGAATTTACGGGCAGGGGAAACTCACGATTTAGACAAATGTCTTACCCTAGATAAAATCTTCAGTCTCAAATTAGAAAAATGTCGCCTCGTCATCCTTTCCGCTTGCGAAACAGGATTGATTGATTTTCGCAATACCAGCGATGAATATATTGGTTTACCTAGCGGTTTTCTGTTAGCTGGGAGTAAAGCTGTAGTCAGTAGTTTGTGGACTGTCAGTGATTTATCTACAGCGTTTTTGATGATGAAATTTTATGAAAACCTACAAATAATAAATAGTGTCTCATTAGCACTCAATCAAGCACAGCAGTGGTTGCGAAATTTAACAACAGAAGAATTTGAAGCACTATTAGTTAAATATCAGCCACAAATTGAAGAAATTTTTGCTCAACTTGAAGAAGATGACCAAATACTTGCTGAGGAACATTTATTGCAAACTAGGCATCGTCAGCCATATCCTTTTAAAAATCCTTTTTATTGGGCAGCTTTCACCGCCACAGGAGTTTAAGATTCAGAATCGGGAACCTGGCAAAATTTTTTCACCCCAATTTTAAACGCATAAATGGCAACTACACTTGCTAATCCTGGAGGAATAGCAGCACTCATTGCCAAGGGTTCTATAACAAGAGGTATTATCCCTGCTGCCAATTCGTCTCTAAACTCTTGTTGGCAGATTATCTTGCGGGATTTTTCTAACAACTCGTCCAAAATATTTGATTTTCTGGATGGTTCATAACCAGCCCTAATTGCTAATATTTTAGCTGCTGTCTCCAAATTTCCATTACGCTGCTCAATCAGATCAAGAACAGCACGGACTTCTGGATTATACTCGAATTGGCTGCGAAACTGACTAATTTCCTCTGGTGTAACAGTAATCATTTAAATAAAGACACTAAGCATTCAGTGATTATACATCTAACGTCTAATCTAGAGATGTGGCGATGTCTACGACAAGCTCGCCTACGCGCTTACACGATATCAACAGTAGGAATAGTCTTGCTGTGCGATCGCACAAATTTTTTCGACAATCAGAAAAATTCACTCAAACTCAGTTTCGCAGAAAGCTTTTAACAAATCAATACAATTAGCGATCGCTCCTAAATGAGCAATTTCATATCCATGTGTATTTTGTGTAGGAAATGCCAAACACGCAGCACGTCCAACATGTCCAAATTTCATGGCAATTGAAGCATCACTACCAAACCCACTTAGAGTTGTTAACTGTACTGGCATATTGAGTTGCTTGGCACTATGGCGCAGTTGTCCATTTAACCCTTCATCATATATCCCATAAGCATCTTGAGATAAAAGTACAGGGCTTTCGCCATCTTTAACAGGATATTCTTCAGATAATGGACAAATTTCTAAAGCAATTAAAGCATCCAAAGGCTGATTTTGGGTGAAAAATAGTGCCCCAATTGCCCCCACTTCTTCTTTTGCCGAAGCTACTAAATAAACATCAACTACTGGCTGCTTCAGGTTTTCAGCCAAAGCTAGCAAAATTGCCACAGAGGCTTTGTTGTCCAAAGTGTAACCAGCAATATGATTCTTTAACCGAATTGGACGCTTGCGATGTTTGCCGATTACCATTCTAGTTCCAGGTCGAATGCCAGCTGCTTCTAATCCAGCAGATGTGAGTTTCGTTTCAATCCAGGCATTTTCCCACTTAACAGTAGTATCTTCCTGCTGCACTTTTTGGGGCGATTCGTGAGAAACATGGCGGGAACCAAAGCTGAGAATACCGTTAATGGTTTCATTATCTCCGAGTAAATCGACAACGCCTTCGCCGTAAACCCACGGGAAAGAACCGCCGAGTTTGCTGACTTTGACACGACCTTCATCACCGATATTCTTGACAATTGCGCCAATTTCGTCTTTATGTGCGGTGATAGCGATCGCTCGGTCTGGATTTTTTCCTGGAATCTTGGCAATAATATTATCGGCGCGATCGCACCAAACTTCCACACCCAGCGCCGTAAATCGTTGCATCAACAACTGGTTAATTTCAGCTTCTGCACCACTAGGAGAATGGTGCATGACTAATTCTTCAATAACTTGAAATAAGCGATCGTGATCCCACATCAATACAGTTAGTTCAATTTTCAACTGTTATATGAGACAATTGTGCATCAAAAACCCGCTCTGCTGTCATCAATGCTGCTCTTTTTTGTTGACGCTTCAGCACTCCTACCGCACCAAAAGCACCAAGGGCTAAAATCCCCAAATTTATCGCAGGTTCCGGGACAGACTTAGCCTCAATCGCCGCCAGTGCAGTATCCGCTACTAACTTATGAGCATTTGTTGTTGGATGTACAGAGTCAAAGAACAAATAATCGTTTGGTTGAGGGCATACACTGATAATTGTCTGAAAATTCCCTACTACACAAGGGGCAGTCACATTTTGAAACCCAAATTTCCCAGGATTTGCTTCTACTTGATTAAATAGGGAAAACACATCTACAGAGATCAGATTCAAATCCGAGTTACTGCTAAATTTGCTTAGTTCCTCTGCTAATCTCTTGTTATGGTCATTTGTCAAACCAGTCAAGTTGCTAGATAAACCTGTAGCGAGTGCAAGTGGAATCTTGCCTAAATCAGGCAAGTTAAAGACTAAAATATTTTTTGCGCCAGATGAAGCAAGTAACCCTACTGCATCTGATAAATTCTGGACTGTTTGAGCCGCATTGGTAGCTTGACCAAACACATAATCATTTGCACCTCCCCATACAGCATAAAGAGCATTTGGATCAAGCTTCTGATTAGCTTGTAGAATCGGTTGCGTTAATAAGCCAACTTGCTCTAATACTCCTGGTAACGGCGCACTAGGAACAACAGCATTACCCTGGCCAGAACTAGCGCCGCCCACAGCAAAATTAATACCTTGATTGGGAATAGTAGGATTTGAAATTAAATATGGGGTAGGATTTAATCCTAGCTGATTTCCCAGGTAGTCTACCCACACCTGATCGTTAGAAAAACGCCCTTGAAAGTACGGTGGATTTTGGGGAATGGCTGTTTTTGGAGCGACTAAACCATTAGTAGCAGTGAAAACATTGCCAGTATCAGAAAGACTGTCGCCAAATACATAAAATTTGGTAAAACTCGCAGCACTTGCTTTGAGCGGTAACATGAAAGATAAGAGAACAAATCCTACCGCTACAGCTTGTTTTTTCATCTTCGTTTTACCAGTGGTATTTTTAATTTGTTTAAAAGTAATGAAAAGGCAATATTCTGACAACTTGTCATTTGACTTACTTCAAAACTAAGTACGTCTATTAAGTAATTTACGTTATTTTACTTAACTATGCCTCAAAATTTCATCAAACCCGGGTAAAAACGCTGAAAATACTTAGATTTACATTTTATTGATAAAAAATAGCTGTATTATAAAGAAATGGCAAAATTTACATTCAAAGGTGAGAATTTCCCACTTGTATGATATGTACAGCATAATCGCAACAGAATAGTCTAGCTCATCGTAGGCATCGCTTTAACTTCGCTTTAATTTCAAAACCTCAGCAGCCGATACACCCTCACTCTGACTACCGAAATACCACAAAGCCATAGCAGCCTCAGCACGAGTTACTGGTTTTTTGGGTTGAAACAGAGTTGTATAACCAAACACCCGCCGAATATTTGATTGTTCGGCATTTTGGTAATCAGCCAACACTGCTTTTAAAGCCTTGGGGTCAATTCGCGCCGCATCTTGAAAACCCCAGGTCTGTTTGACTGCATCTAAGTTAGCAGAGGGTAAAGCTTGGCGAGTATCCAGAGGTAATTTCCACAGCAGCAACTGTTCTCGCGTCAGAGGTGCATCAGGACGAAACAAGACTACTGTAGAATCTCCAGACAAAGGACTGGGAATTAACCCAGCCTCGGCTAATCCCTGAATAGCTGGAAAATCAGGGTCTTTTGCAGACACATCACTAAAAACTGGTTGAGTAGTTTCTGATGCCAAGCGAATTTGTTTAGCTGGATTGCTGGCATACATAGCATTATTAGCAGCAATGAGCCAACGAGCATATTCCCGGTGTGTAATGATTTTAGCGGGTTCAAACTGTTTACTTGTAGTAGTATTGCTCTTAGTTGCTTCTGGTTCTATAGACAAAACACCTAATGCAGCCAAGTCTTGGATATGTTGCCGCCATTCTTGCGGGACTTTATTTAGATCGTTGAATTCCTGAGATTCAGCTGTGGCTGTAGAAGTTGTTTGGTTATTAGCCGTACTTTGTGACTGTGCTGCCAAGTTGGTAGGTGGTACGGGGCCAATGAACTGGGAATCTCCTGATTGAGGGACGGCGTTAGTTGTTTCGGTAGGATTTGTAGTTGTGGTAGATTGTGCCGTTGCAGTACTATTCGGTACGTAGTCAATTAGTAATTCGGTGGCTGTTTGGGGTTGATCAGGTGTAGCGTTAGTAACTGATTTAGGTTGAATGGAAACCTTCAACAGCAAATCGTTACGACGTGCCTCAAACACACCTCCTGCATCATCTATTGGCTGTTGTAAAATCTGCCAGTTATTTGTTTTAAACTGGCTACTATAAAAGCTAGCAATAAAGTTACTGGGGTCAGAACTCAGCCAACGAGTTGAGATTCTATTTTCTGAACCGCTAGCAGGTGTCACTTCCTGTAGTTTGGCATTGGAATATAAGGGGATATCTTTGGGAAAATCAGGTGGTAACTGAACTGTTGATTCGTTCTGCTGTGCTTGTGATTGGTTACTCTGAGATTCTCCAAAGACAACTGGATTGCTTTGCAGTTTCGGATCTGCCGCCAAAGATTCCTCAAGGTTTTTGGCAACTGGACTGTTAGCACAGGCTGTTAACGAAGTCAGTAGAACGGCCCAAATTAGAAATACAGCTGGACGTTTGCAGGGAAGCACAGGAAATCACAAATTGAGTTTCAATTCCTACCCTAGCGCAGACTGTTCATTAAATGGGAATGGAGAATGGAATATTAAAACTAACCCATTCCCTCTGCCTCTACGCTTCTTTAAGTCTTAAATATCACCAATGGACAATATTAATTCACTATGTCCTCTTGGTAAATGTCTCTTTTGGTGAAGATAATGATATCTATTTGTTTTAGCTAAAAATGAGTAAACGGTAGCAAAAGCTACCGTATTGTCTTTGTATTACAGCCATTAGGTTTGATAATTCCCATGCTTATTTATAGAGTTCCCTAAAATTCTGGCAAACTAACATTTTGCGGAAAAAAATATGAATCAATCTGAAATACCTGGTAGATAAGAGTTTTGTGATTTAATGCATCAGTTTACTAAAAATTAGCTTTTCACTGGTGGGTTAATTTCAAAATGAATATGATTATCGTGACCACTCAGAGGAACACAAAGTCTTTCTCTAATTAGCTGTTGATCGTTGAAAAACACTGTTCGTACCAACTTTTGCTTACCAATGGACTTGAGAATAGCTCGTGCAGCATCTTGATCGTATTCAGAACTCGACCAAACGATGCCACCAAAATTTCCATTTTTTTGAGGTAAGTAAACATCGCACATCATACCAGTTTCATGTCCATGATGGTCGGGAGTGTCGCCTCCATGAGGAAGACTAACATCGTTAATTGCGAACGGAGCAGCTGTAGGGTGAGGGTTACGATAACTGTTTTGATAATCTTGGGCAATTTTTTTAATAACATCAGCTAACCAGTGTGTTCCAAAATCGTGGTTATCTTGGATGTCTTCTAATTCACCGTTAACAAAACCATTATCGCGATCGCTTTTTGGCATCAACTCCCATCGTGGTGCGTTAGCTGCTTGCAACCATCGATGAGTGATTTCTCCAACATCAACTCGACCATCACCGTTAACAGTACTGCTACCAGCAATAATTGACTGAAATAGTTTGATTGCGTCAAATAGTCCTCTGTCTCTGTCTGCACTGTTAGGATTACCTACCCATGTGTAGCCTAGCTCATGCAATCGCGCTTTAATAGCTTTAACATCATCAGCTTTATTGACTCCGCCAATTCCCACACTACCAGCGAGTTTAATTACCTTTGCTCCTGGTAAACTCGATGCTGTAGGTTGTTGAGTATTTTCATCGTCCTTGTGATCGAAAGGAACAACAACTTTAATGCGGATCTCTAAAGTTTGCTCATCAATAGCAATTATCATGCGGCGATCGCCTGCTTGTTTAAAGGCAAAATCAAATTGCCATTTGCCGTCCTGATTAATTGTTACACTTGCGACTGGAAATTGATTGTCGATCATAATCGACAAAACTTTGCCACCATCAACTAAACGTGCTACGCCTTCAACCCTGAAATTTTGCCCTAATTCAACTTCTTTTGGCGCACGAATTAACTGTAATTGTTCAACTGAAGCGGAAATGGTAACTCCACCTGCATTAGCCAGTAACTTTTGCGCCTCTGAAAGTAAATCCACAACTTTACTCACATATTTAGGATCAGACGAATAGCCTTTAGCCTTGAGAAAGCCAAGGAAGTTTTCTGGCGTGTTCGTATAATCTTCTAAGCCTTTATAGGGGGTACGAGTTAAAAACTTCCAATAACCAATAATAAAAGCATCTATATCTGTAAATTTACAGAACTCAACTTCTTCTGGCTCAGAAGGAACTCTGATTTTCAAAGGTTCAGCAAACCCCTTCATGTCAGGAAATCGCCATTTTAATCCGGCAAAATTATTTGCATTGACAGCAAGATAACTTTTGCCTCTCGCAGACTCTAATAACCATTGTGCCAGGGTAACTTCTTTTAAAATTTGCCGACTAATCTCGGTTATTTTTTCACTTTTAATCTCAACTTGGATAAATATTGTTGATAAATTTTTCTTGGAATAATTGCTGACTAAATCATCTATTAATGACATATATTTGCCTCTTAAAATTTTTACATCCCCGATTTTTTATACAAAAAATCGGGGATTTAGGTGTTGGCGAAGAAATTAGCTATTTATAACTAATCTTTTTCTATAACTTTGCTATATCCAGCAAAAACAAAATGCTCAGTTCGATTGACTTTAGTTTTATCAGGCCACTTAACCCAATAATGATTTTCCTCAAAACGGACATCTAAAACAGGGTAACTCCCTGGCTCAATATCGAATAAAGCTTCTTTTGGTAGCTCTGATGCCTGTTCTGTAGAGGGCTTTAGAACTGTTTTTGTTGTAACTTCCAAAATGTAACTTTTATCAGATTTAACTTCATCTTTTGACTCACCAATTAATCCATCTTTAATTGCTTCAGCCATTTTTTCGGCATCAAAGCGATCCATATCTGTTTTAGAATCACAGAAGCAGCACTCAATTAAAATGGCTGGCATTTGTGTATTCTTTAGAACAAAGAAACCTGTATTTTTTACCCCTCTACTATGAAAACCAAGTTTAACAATCTCTTTAAGAACTGATTGAGCAATACCTTGTGATGCATTACTAATGGCAAAAACTTCTGTGCCATTGGCTATACCGTTAAATTTATTAAAATGAATCGAAATATAGACATTAACGTTATTGGCATTCGCCTTACTAGTTCGTTGTCTCAGAGAATCGGTTACACTGCTAGCGCTTGTAGGAGTGCAATCAATAGCGCTATGGCCTACTGCTTTGAGTTTTTGTATCAATTGTGTCCCAACTGCTTTAGTTAAAGCATCTTCTTGTTTTATACCTGTTGCCCCTGTATCTGGAGGGCAATTATGCCCCATATCAATACCAAATTTCATAGAGTTGATGTCCTTTTTATAACTGAGAGGTACGGTTTAACTTAACTATACTGTATTAATTATTAGCCCAAGTGCGTAGGGGTAGCCTGCACTTCTCTACGAGAACGGCTGCGCTCAGTGACCGTCGTAGACATCGCTCTGTCAGTGACATAAAATGAGTTGTTAATGTAAAAAAATGTAATATTTGACGCAAAAATCCCATTAAAAACAGAAATCTCATAAGTTCAACCTATAAATAAACCAGGCTAACCCATGACGGCACAAAAGTCACTGAATCTAGCCGATACTCTTTTATGCTCTACTTTTTGGCAAAGAGTCAATGACGTTCAATCTGTAGTTTGGTTAGAAAGTTTGCTAAGAAGCACCTATGCGGAAATTGCGGTGCAGATAAGTTATTAACATGACTACATCAAACAAGTCGGTTTTCAGTTGTGGCGATCGCTTTCTTAAGTAGTCGGTGAAGAGGTGTGTAAAAAAATATCCAATCTGTTTGGTATCGCAGTTGGACGTTTTAGACTAATATTCTCATGAAGGTTAGCGATCGCCACCATACCTACTTATCTAGTAATTAAAGATTGTTGTCAGAAATTTGATGAATCTCGTATTTTAATCTCTAAATCTCCATCACTGCATCTTGATGCAATCTTTTAATTTGCCTCTCAATTTATAATGCTATTTCTACCATAATAGAACTTAATTCTTGATTGAAGTTGTGGCCTCTCAAGTTCAAGACAAATAAAGCATAAATTAACAACTGAATCGTCAATGCTCTATTTGTGAAAGATTTTAGACATAACAATTTTTAGAATATTTCCTTACTTGATGCCCTGTAAATGAGAAAAAGTGAGTATTTACTTAAATAAAGCTAAATTTAGCCTAATTATTGCACAAAACAGCTAAATACCACGAATCTTAACCAATATAGCCATAAAAACAAGTTTATGGTGAAGAATTAAAATACAGTTATAAATTTCCCTATCTAAAGATGGTTCACAGAAATAAATTTAAATGTTAATTTATGTTAATTATAGTTACATAACTGTCGCTATCTGGAAACATACATTTTTCACCTATGTTGCTTAAGCAAGATTTTAGCTAAAAAAAATTAGTTTGCTAATTTATCTATCATAAAATCTTACAAATATGAAACGACTTAACTATTTTCAAATTAATTCTAAAAACACTTTAATAGAAAAATATCACCTTTACAAAGGCGAAAAATTAAATTGGTTTCAAGTAACTCTTCGCCTTGAAAGGTCAATTATCTCTATCATTCTTCCTTGGGTAATTTTGTGTACTGTTTATGGTATTTTTATATCATTTTTATATCATTTAGGATTACCAATAGCATTCGCAGATTCAAACAGTATTATTACTAATGCTGTTTTAAGTTTTAATATTGGTTTCACATTACTATTAGTTTTTCGGACAAATACAGCCCATGATAGATTTTGGGAAGGTCGTCAGCTATGGGGATCTTTAGTTAATACATCTCGTAACTTAACTCGTGGAGTTTGGATAATAGTTAAAGAAAAGACACCGCAAGATAAAGTAGAAAAAGAGGCAATACTTCGGTTAGTAACTGCTTTTGCATTTGCAATGAAGTTACATCTAAGATCATCACCTTTAGACACTCAGTTAGCATCGTTAATATCTAAAAAACAATATTTTCAACTACAAAATACTAATCATCCTCCGCTACAAATTGCTTACTGGATAGGAGATTATTTGCAGTATCAACATGACCGAAATTGTCTCAATGTCTATCAACTGACTACTCTACATAACTGTGTAGATGATTTAGTAGATATTTTAGGTGGTTGTGAACGTATTTTAAAAACGCCACTACCTTTGATATATACTATTAAACTCAGACAATTATTATTAATTTTTTGTCTGATATTACCTTTGGAAATTGTTAGCTTGTTGAATTGGTGGACTGGTATAGTAATGGCTTTTGTAAGTTTTACCTTATTAAGTATTGAACAAATTGGTTCAGAAATTGAAGAACCTTTTGGGTTTGATCCCAATGATTTACCTTTAAATACGATTTGCAATACCATCTCAAACAATGTTGAAGAATTAATTAGGCTAGCTTCTAATAATGTTCGTTCTTCCTAAATTTATAAATAAGTTTTATCAGAGAAAATTTATCCTTACTTAAGAATAGATAATCCTTGGATTAAAATGCGTAGGCATAGTCGTTGGGGACATCGCTTAATAAATGTTTCGCCAAGCTTTCACTGTTCCTTTGCCAATTTCGCTATCAACAGTTTGACCTCCTTCCAAGATTAGTCTGATGTTTAAGTTTTCATCTGGAGCATTTTTCAAAGCAGTGGCTAATTCTTGACTGATAGCAAATGTGCCAGTTGAACCGTCTAATTGAAAAACTTTTTCTCTGATCTTGAGTAAAAGTTTATCAACTTTCTTGGTAGTGACAAACCTAAGAAGTTCAGGTCTAGGATACACACGGCCTGCGGTGTAGAAAGGAGAGCTTGCTTCACCTGAATTGACAGTTACGAGAACTCGAATACTCGAAGGAGTCCACAAACTAATAACTTGTGTTGAACCCTCATGAAACAAATAGCCACCTAATGAATTGCGGTCAAAAACTCCAAGAAACTCCCCTTCAAAAGGGTCAACAATTCTCACGGCTTTCGACCAAGGCACATCCATATCGGGGGACAGTCCTGCTGATTTGACTACTGGTAAATCACTTGATGCTTTGGCAAGGCTAGCTACCTTTTGAACAGTAAAAGCAGGACAAACTTGAGGTGAAAGTACAGCCAAGATAGTCCCTAAAAAAAGAACTGGAATTGTCTGCGGTAAGTTCATCATTAGTCAGGGGTACAATCTTCAAAAAGAATAATCGGACAGTCTTTATTTGTCATCCCCCGCAAGACTTTTGTTTGCTATGAAGCTTTGACAATTTAGCAAATTCAAGTTTTTGGGGCAATCTCTTAACTCGCCGCATCCTCTATGAGACGCTTTGTGTAGCTTACTATTAATAATACACAAGTATTAATAGTTACGGCTACTTAAGTAATATCATTTAATATTGTTAAAAGGCTTAAGGTTTTTATGTAAAAGTTAGTAGATGGAATTTTATTTTTGACATATAGATAAAAGTAGACATTCCCAAACTAGCCGTGGTTGAGCGTAAGAAAGTAAGTATTTACGAGATTGTTCTAGCTGGTTGATGATGCTGGGTTGATGCCACTGCTGCCAGTAGAATTGCTGAAGATAATCAACTAACCACAGTTGGGCTTCTGCATCTAAATCCTTATCAATTTTCTTGGCTAATTCCAAGGCTTGGCGGTAAGAAGCAGGAGCTTTTTTTAAGTCTTTGAGTAACTCAGAGGGAATAGCTTGTAATTGCTCGTAAGATGCGATCGCACTTCCGGCACTGCCAGCTGCTATGCTCAATACTGCCTGATTTGACAAAATTTCTTGATGACCAGTTTGTGTGAGTACAACAGCCAAAGACTGTGCATCTAAGCGATAAAAAGGAATGCGTTGACAGCGTGACACCAAAGTTGGCAAAACAGACTCTAAGGTTGGTGCAATTAAAATTAACGTCGCCTGTCCCGGTTCTTCTAAGGTTTTAAGTAAAGCATTCGCTGCTGCTTCTGCCATTGTTTGGGCTTCTTCTAGCACCACTACATTTCTGGGGGCTTCCAAGGGTGGACGACTGAGAAACTCGGTAATTTCCCGAATTTGCTCTAGGCGAATTACAGGTGGTGCTTTCCGCTTAAGTCCTTTTTCAGCCGCTTCTGCTGCTGTTAATCGTTGTCCCTGGTATTGGTACGTCGGTTGCACCCACAACAAAGCTGGATGGTTCCCTTGACGCAAACGGTTTTGTAAAGCCGCAGTGACTCCCATCTCACTAGAAAATAGCAATTCCACAAAACACCTAGCTGCTAAACTTCTTCCTACACCATCTGACCCCACAAATAGATACGCTGGAGCAACCCGATTTTGAAGGGCAGCCTGAGTGAGTAATTCTATGGCTTGCTGTTGTCCTACAAGTGGTGCAAATGGATTAATAATTCAGTACCTTCGCCAAAACAAGAATATATAAAATAGAAGGCTGATGTAGTAAAGTTGTTGTCTTATATAAGCACAACTTAAAAGCTACAAAATGCCAATATTTGACATACTAGCACTGTTGCAATGATTTTTACCGCATAAGAATTGTAGCCTTTTTAAAAGCAAAATAGGCGCATAGATACGCAGAGTTTTTTTGAAGGAAATTTGTTACAACAAATTTATGTAATCTTTTACTTAGGAAGTTTTAATGTCGTACAAACAATTTATTCATTGGTGGCAAAAATCCTTACCTTCCATGTTGGTACGTGTTGCTATACGTGCAGTGGTAATAATTTGTCTTACAGTAGGGGTATTGGGCATCTTGGGAAGCACTGCTTCTATGAGTAATGCTCAATTGGTAAGTACTACTAAGGGTATCCAAGATAAACAGATACCATTAAAATCAACAGCCCTAAATGCTACTGTATATCATAGTCCTGATTGTAATTGTTGTGGCGGGTGGATTAACCACTTAAAGGCACAAGGTTTTCAAATCACAGATTTTTCCACGCCTGACATCGAAACAGTCAAACAAAAGTTTAACGTGCCAGATAACTTGTCATCTTGCCACACAGCAATTGTGAATGGATATGTTATCGAAGGACACGTTCCAGCAGACGACATTAAACGTTTGCTGCAAGAAAAGCCAAATGTTACTGGTTTATCTGTTCCTCAAATGCCCGTAGGCACTCCTGGGATGGAGATGGGTGATCGAAAAGACCCGTTTTCTGTGCTTTCTTTTGATAGCAAGGATTCAGTTGCGGTATTCAATGAATATCCATCATCTTGATGTAATCTCACTGTATTCCGAGGATGTTTTAAAAGCATATTTTCATGTATTTTAGCGATTGCTAATCACCAAAGCTTTTTAAAACATCCTCACATTATCTGAATCAGTGGTGAGAGATATTACTGGTTAGAATCAGCTTTAATGAACTGCGACAAATGACTTAACCATCTCCTTAACCAAAATGGAGATGCTGCACTTGCAATATTTTGAGAAAGAAGCTTAATGGCATGGTTACAATCTTGCAGACTTGCATCAAGTCCCATTGTGTGATATATTTCACGCGCATGGCAAAAGGCATCCATCGCTTCTGATGCTCGATTGATTTTTTCTAATACCAGACCCAAATTAAACCAGGCGTTTGCTTCTGCATTTTGGTCATCAAGATTCCTTCTGATATCTAATGAATATTGATGAAATTCAACCGCCTTTTGATACTGTCCCAAAGCATTATAAGCATTGCCCAACGCACTTAAGGCCATGGCCTCCCCATTGCGTTGGCACTGCCCGCCATAGGCATCGCAGATGAGTCTTGCTAATTCTAACCATTGCTGGTAGTACTCAATTGCCAGTTGGTACTGCCCCAACGATTCATAAGTATTGCCCAAACTTCCCAGACAAATGCATTCCCCAGTCCAATCGCCTATTTTCTTGCTGATACTCAACCATTGCTGATAAAATTCAATCGCTTGCTCATACTTGCCCAGGTATTCATAAGTATTGCCCAAGCTTCCTAAGCAAATCCCCTCGCCAGTGCGATCGCCTATTTTTCTGGTGATGCTCAACCACTGGTGATAAAATTCAATCGCTCGTTGGTATTTTCCCAATGATTGATAAGCGTTGCCCAACCCAGATAAAGATTTGGCTTCCCCTAAGCGATCGCCTATTTCTTTCGCTATATCCAACCACTGCTGATAAAACTCAATTGCTAGGTGATACTCGCCGAGTGAGTGGTAAGCATTGCCCAAACTTGCTAGACAAACGACTTCCCGATTGCGATCGCCTGTTTCTCTGGCTTTGTGCAAGCACCGCTTTTCAAACTCAATGGACTCAATGTTATTTAGGCCCCCAGATTTAATTACTTCTGTCATTCTCTATAGAAAAGGAAATTTGTGGTCGATAAGCTGTCGATTATACAATTTTCTGTGTCTTTCGCCCACTATAATTGCAAATTATCTCAAAATTTAGAACTTATTTTTCAAGATAAAATTTTCTTTTATACACAGTATTTTCTGCGTAGAAAAGGCTTTTATTTATATTGGTAACAAACGCACGAATATACTATAATAAAAATTTCGCTTTTTAAAAAGATATCAGAAAAAGCAAATTAATCAGCAGCAGCATAATCAGGCAATGCGTTGAGTTGTGAAGTAACAGCACTTAGATAATTTTGGTCATTTAAAACTTGTGATGGTAATTTATCTGCATTAACAGCAGCCTTCACCAAATCTTTTGCAATAATATTTCTGTTCTGAGTTTTAAATATTAATGTTTCTCCACTAGGAATCCCGTGCTGCTTCAAACCTCCCTGATAAGCGAAAGCAACTAGATTGAAAGGCTGAAGGTAGCTAACAGAAGTAGAATTTTTGGATAAATTATTAGAGTTAATAGCTATCTCGCTATTGTTGTGAGTCGCTGTTTGAGCGCCAGCAATTCCAGGTACAAGAGTAATAAAAGCAATCATCAGTCCAGAATTGATTAAGGTAACAAGTTTCATAACGTTTTTCTTAAGTAAAATGCAATTAGTCTTATTTAGTAATACTTTCCTCTTTATTATTAATCTCAGCTTCCTTCACTCAGGTCACCTGATCGGTTGATATATGACTCACCCAAAAGGGTGAGCTAATTGAAGAATACAAAGAGCAATAAACACTCCTTTAAGTCCATACACAATAGAGATTGGTTGAAATTCCCAATTACTTAACTGAGGCGAGTTGAACATTTATGCAATTTTCAATTCGCCCTTGAGTTCCTTTAATGGGCAAGAATGCCTGAATATCTGCAAATTTAGTAACACAGACGTATGAGTTTGTATAAATTTTACATTTGTTGATATACGTATTAACGCACCACATAAAGGTTTTGGTTTCCTACTATCGGCGATAACGTTTAGTGGTGAGATGTTATAAAACACAACAGTATTACATTAAGACAATTAGCAAAATCCACACCTGAAAGTATCCGGTTTTACTCATTAGCTCTGAAGCTAGCTTGTTAAGTTAGAGAAGTGCTCAATTGCAAGCTCAATCTTTACTCACACCAATAATCATCAACAGTTGTAAAAACTATTGTCTTTAGGGTTTGCAGAAAAGTTTAATGCAAAGAAAAAAGTGGTTTTTAAGAACAGGACTTGCTCTCCTTATTTTTATTATGGTTGTAGCGGCAAAATTTATGGATAAAACTCATCCCATCTCAGAACTTTATGTATTTGGGGATAGTCTTTCGGATACAGGGATGGTATTCCGGGCGACAGGAGGAATGTACCCACCTAATCCAACTTACTTTCAGGGGCGTTACTCGAATGGTCGGGTTTGGATTGAGTATCTTGGCGAAAGCCTCCATCTCTCCTCTAAACAAACTCATAATTTTGCTTATGGAGGAGCAACTACTGGCAATGTTGGCAACAGCTATGTACCTAGCTTGCTAAATCAAGTGCAGACGTTTACGCAGACACATCAACATACGAATCCAGATGCTTTGTATGTGCTGTGGGCAGGCGCAAATGATTATTTGCAAGGGGTAAACAGTGCAAATGTTCCTGTTAAAAATGTGACAACGGCAATCAACTCTCTAACTGATGTGGGTGCTAAAAAGATTCTGGTTGCAAATTTACCAGATTTAGGGCAGTTACCTGCCACTAGAAACAGTGCAAATTCTATGAACCTCAGTGCATTAACACAATCGCATAATCAAGGCTTGAGGCGATCGCTCAAGGTACTAAATCAACAGCATTCTGATGTGGAGATTGTGCAATTAGATGCTAACGCGCTGTATCGAGATGCGATCGCAAATCCCGCAGCCTTTAACTTTACTAATGTCATCAGTTCATGTTTGTCTGGTTCTAACATCTGCGGTAAACCAGACCAGTTTTTGTTCTGGGATGGCATTCATCCGACGACTGCGGCTCATCGCATCATCGGGGAAACTGCTTTTTCAACAATTCAACAAGCAGGGATGACTAATCCTCGTTCAATGTTGGTTCCCTAATTTAATTGAACAGTTTTTACAGAGATAAAATTCGTATCCGCTTAAAAATGCTTTCGATTACAACGTTTTTAATTTAATTGAACCACAATTCTTGGTAGGGGCGCATAGCTAGCTATGCGCCCCTACAGTATGTTTGAACTCAAAATAACTATAAAATACGGTAAGCTTTAAGAATTACCGTAGATTTCTCTAACACAACGCTCAAATAGTGTATTACTTTCTTATATAATTCTTTCCTTCTGCCTCCTGCCTTCTCTTAATAACTACTTATGTCTGAAAAATATCGTTTTGAAACCTTGCAAGTTCATGCTGGACAAGAACCGGCTCCGGGAACTAATGCTCGTGCTGTACCAATTTACCAAACGACTTCCTACGTTTTTGACGATGCCGATCACGGAGCGCGGTTGTTTGCTCTCCAGGAATTTGGCAACATTTACACCCGGATCATGAACCCGACGACGGATGTATTTGAAAAGCGAATTGCTGCTTTAGAAGGAGGTGTAGCAGCATTAGCAACAGCGAGTGGGCTGGCGGCGCAATTTTTAGCAATCACTACGATCGCTCAGGCTGGGGATAATATTGTTTCCACTAGTTTTTTGTATGGAGGAACATATAACCAGTTTAAAGTATCTTTACCACGCTTAGGTATTAACGTCAAGTTTGTCGAGGGAGATGATCCAGAAAGTTTCCGTCAGACGATCGACGATCGCACCAAAGCGTTATATGTTGAAACCATTGGTAATCCTCAATTTAACATTCCCGACTTTGCAGCATTAGCTCACATTGCCCACGAAAACGGCATACCTTTAATTGTGGACAATACCTTTGGTGCTGGTGGGTATTTAGCTCGGCCCATTGAACATGGTGCAGACATTGTAGTGGAATCTGCAACTAAATGGATTGGTGGACATGGTACGTCCATTGGTGGTGTAATTGTCGATTCCGGTAAATTTGACTGGGGTAACGGCAAGTTTCCTTTGTTTACTGAGCCAGCACCCGGTTATCATGGGCTGAATTTTCAAGAAGTGTTTGGCCCTAGTGGAACATTTGGTAACATCGCCTTTATTATCCGCGCCAGAGTCGAAGGGTTACGGGATTTTGGCCCGTCCTTGAGTCCATTTAATGCCTTTCTTTTGCTGCAAGGATTAGAGACTCTTTCTTTACGTGTAGATCGGCATGTCAGCAATGCCCTAGAATTGGCTCGGTGGTTAGAGCAGCAAGAGCAAGTATTATGGGTTAATTACCCCGGACTTCCTAATCACCCATATCATGAACGAGCGAAGAAATATCTCCGGCATGGCTTTGGAGGAGTTTTAAACTTTGGCATCAAAGGCGGATTGGAGGCAGGTAAAGCTTTTATTAATCATGTAAAATTAGCGAGTAATTTAGCAAATGTTGGTGACGCTAAAACCCTCGTTATTCATCCCGCTTCCACAACCCATCAACAGCTAAGTGATGACGAACAGCTTTCAGCAGGTGTGACACCCGATTTGGTGCGAGTATCAGTGGGAATTGAACATATCGATGATATCAAAGAGGATTTTGAGCAAGCATTCTGGCAAGTTAGGAATTAATAAATGGGGAATGGGGAATGGGACATTGGGCATTGGTTATTAATTCTTCTCCCCCTGCTTCCCCTGCTCCCTCATCTCCCCACCCCCCACTCCCCATGATTTACTCAGACTTCATCTCACCGCAAACCCATTTTTACCAGCTGACGGTGCCATTTCAACTTGAAGGTGGCGAAACATTAACTGGGGTTCAGGTTGCTTATCGCACTTGGGGACAGTTAAATGCTCAAGCCGATAATGGGGTACTGATTTGTCATGCCTTAACTGGTTCGGCTGATGCTGATGATTGGTGGGAACCTTTGTTTGGTTCAGGGAAAGCTTTCAATCCAGAACGCGATTTTATTGTGTGCAGCAATATCTTGGGAAGTTGTTACGGTACAACTGGGCCAACTACTATCAACCCAATAACGGGAAAGCCTTATGGTGTATCCTTCCCTGAGATTACAATCCGAGATATGGTTCACCTGCAAGCTGTACTACTAGAATACCTGGGTGTTCAATCTCTGCAATTAGTAATTGGCGGTTCGCTTGGTGGGATGCAAGCACTGGAGTGGGCGTTATTATATCCAGAAAAAGTAAAAGCGATCGCACCTATTGCTGTTTCTGGCAGACATTCAGCTTGGTGTATTGGGTTAAGTGAAACCCAAAGACAGGCAATTTATGCTGATGTAAACTGGCAAGGAGGGAACTACACTCTGGATGCGCCCCCGAACCAAGGACTAGCAGTGGCGCGGATGATGGCAATGTCTACTTACCGTTCTTGGGATAGTTTTACAATCCGCTTTGGGCGGCAGTATGATGCATCTGAGCAGTTTGCTATAGCCAGTTACTTACAGCATCAAGGTCAAAAGCTGACAGAACGATTTGATGCCAACACTTACATCACCCTCACCCATGTAATGGATCGCCATGATGTTGCACGCGATCGCACAGTTCCTAATTTATCAGATTATGAATCTGTGCTGCGAAGCATTCAGCAACCGACTTTAGTTGTCGCCATTGATTCTGACATCCTCTATCCTCCTGTAGAACAACAAGAATTGGCAAATTTAATCCCTAATGCTCAACTGGCTTGGCTGAAGTCAACCCACGGACATGATGCATTTTTAATTGACATGGATGCATTGAATGAAATACTAATCTTTTTTGTGCAAAATTTAGATTTCCCAGCCTCCTAACTCGACGGATTGAGATAAAAGCTTGGGCTTTCGAGTTCTAAACACGAACTTCCGAGATAAGAGCCAATACAGTTCAGTTAAGTATTTCTTCCTCCTCTTCCTTTGCGTTCTTTGCGTCCTTTGCGGTTCGTTAAAAAAATTGAATTTGACAAAGAGTTAAGCTTTAACTAAACCGTATTGAGATAAGAGCTAGACCTTTCGAGTTCTAAGCTTTTAAATATGCGATGTTTAACGACAAGCCCCTCTGTATCTACACATCCTTTGGAAATATACTTTTTCAGCAACCTACCCACAATCGAAATACCTTGCTCAATCTCCTCTGGCGGCATACAGAAAGTCAGACGCATCGCTGGATAACCTTGCTTATCGGGGAAAAATGCTGAACCACACGCCAGGTAAACATTTTGTGCAAAGGCTTCATTCCGAATTGCCCCAATCGGAATATTATCTGGTAATTGTACCCAGAGAAATAATCCACCCGTCGGAACTGTCCACCGGATTTCTTCGGGAAAATAACGCTCTAAAGCTTGCAGCATGGTATTACGACTTTGCAGATTATCTGTGCGAAGTCGGCTGAGGTGACGGCGGTAATGTCCTGAAGCGAGATATTCGCTAACAATTGTTTGCGAAATACTGGATGTGTGCAAATCATGGAGCAACTTCCGCTCAATAATTGCTTGATAATGCTTACCTGTAACTACCATATAGCCCACTCGTAAACCAGGCATTAAAGTTTTAGAAAATGTACTTAAGTAAGTCACCAAATTATTTTTATCTAAAGCTTTAATTGGCGCTGGTACTGTATCAAAATTTATTCCTTCATAAGCATTATCTTCTAAAATGGGACACTCATATTTTTCGGCTAATGCTAATAATTGCTGACGATGAGCTTGTGTTGTCGTCAATCCAGTTGGATTGTGAAAGGTACTAATTGTATAAATTAATTTCGGGCGGTGGCTATGTAGATATTGCTCTAATAAATCTAAATTCATTCCTTCCGCAGTCATGGGAATGCCAATAATCTTAGCTCCTAAGTTTTCTAAGATTGAGATTGCACCATAATAGGTAGGAGCTTCGACAATCACCCAATCACCAGGTTGTACATAATAATTCATCGCTAATGACAACCCTTGCTGAGAGCCATTAGTAATAATTAAATCCTCTGGAAAAACCTCTAATCCTTGCTGCACTAGCATCTGGGCAATTTGTCTGCACAGAGTTAGTTGTCCTTGAGGCATCTCATGAGGAAAGAAAATATCAGTATCATCTTGCTTTAATGCTCGTCTGGCAATGAGGTTAATATCTTTTGGTGGACGAGGATAACCGTAGCCAAAATTAATTATTCCTGGCTGCGTTTGTGCTTGCACTAATGGAGTATACATTTCATAAAAAGAACACTTTCCTGGTTTTGTAATTATGACATTTTGGGCTGGAGCAAATTTAGATTCTAGGTTAGTGCTTCTTGGAGAAACCCTGCTGACAAAATATCCTGAACCTTGACGAGCAGAAACAATACCATCTGCTTCTAAAACGTTATATGCTTCAATAATCGTGAGTTTGTTAACTTGTAAACTTTCTGCCAAAGAGCGGATAGAAGGGAGGCGATCGCCACTTTTGAGTGCGCCAGATTTAATCAGATGACTAATGCGATCGCGGATCTGTAAATAAATCGGTTTGTGTGACTGTCGTTCTAACAAAATTTTCATTTTGGCGCACTCGTCAATGACTAAAAAATCATCAATACTGGCAATATAAACTATTTTTGCCAAGTTTACCTAGTACAGTTGAGAGATTTTTTACTATACCAGTTGGGATGGCGCTTAACTGTACTAGATCAAATCTACAAAAACTGTACCTTCTCAGTTGAAAATTCTTAGGTGAAAGTAAAAGTAATAGTTCATTATTTATTAGGTGCTTTCACTATGAATAAGTTTAATTTACTGTCAAATTTACGAAAATATTGGCAGCATTTTACCATCTGGATGGCTAGTGCTTCTGACCTCCAAGTATGGCAAGAATCAGACTGGCGTGGTCAAATTTCTTATTGGCGTGCCTACGATCCAATGACAGGACGTTCTGCCTGTTTTGGTTCTGAAGAAGAAATGCGAATTTGGATTGATAAGTGTTATTACAAATAAAATATTTTGCCAATAAATGTGAGACATAGACAGTTCAGAACAGGCGATGACATTTAGAAACTTTCAATTCAGGAAAATACTGGTACTAGGAGACTTCACCAAATCCGCCGCCGCCAGGAGTTTCTATCACAAAAACATCCCCAGGTTTCATCTCTACTGTTGCTGTGCTGTCTAAATTCTCTTCAATTCCATTTTCACGTTGTACCCAGTTGCGTCCGATAATCCCAGCTTCTCCGCCATTTAATCCAAAGGGAGGGACAACCCGATGTCCAGAAAGAATATTAGCTGTCATGGGTTCTAAAAAACGGATGCGGCGGACAACTCCATTACCACCAGAATATTGCCCTTTACCACCGCTATCGTGACGAATACTAAAGCTTTCTAAAAGTACAGGATAACGGGTTTCTAAAACTTCTGGGTCGGTCAAACGGGAGTTAGTCATGTGAGAATGAACACCATCAGTTCCATCAAAATCAATTCCTGCCCCAGAGCCGCCGCAAATAGTTTCATAATATTGATACTGCTCATTACCAAAAGTAAAATTATTCATCGTTCCTTGAGAAGCAGCCATGATACCTAAAGCGCCATATAAAGCATCAACAATGGTTTGAGAAGTTTCGACATTACCCGCTACCACTGCTGCTGGATAAGTTGGATTCAGCATACAGCCAACCGGAATGATAATTTCTAGAGGGTTAAGACACCCGGCATTCAGAGGAATATTATCATCAACCAAAGTCCGAAAGACATATAAAACTGCGGCTTGAGTTACAGCTTTGGGAGCATTAAAACTACTATTTAGTTGCCGAGAAGTTCCAGTAAAATCAATAGTAGCACTACGAGTTTCTGGGTAAATCGTCACTTTAACTTCAATTCTTGCCCCATTATCCATTTCATAAACAAACGAGCCATCCTTGAGAAGATTGATAGCTTTTCTCACCGACTCCTCAGCATTAGCTTGCACAAACTTCATGTAAGCTTGAACAGTATCGAGCTTGTATTGTGAAACCATTTTACGAAGTTCTTGTACTCCCCGCTCATTTGCTGCAATTTGTGCTTTAAAATCAGCGATATTTTGATTAGGGTTACGAGCAGGATAAGTATGATTTGAAAGGTGCTGTCTTACTGCGGTTTCTCGAAAATTACCTTCTTCAACCAAGAGAAAATTATCAAAAATAATTCCTTCCTCTTCTACTGTCGTACTGTGGGGAGGCATTGAACCGGGCGTAATTCCACCGATATCTGCTTGGTGTCCACGAGAAGCAACAAAAAAGAGGGGAGTGGGGAATGGAGTATTTTCACGACTCTTTAGAAAAACAGGGGTAATTGTAGTTACGTCGGGAAGGTGAGTTCCGCCATTATACGGGTTATTAGATAGATAGACATTTCCTGGTTTTAGGGTATCTCGTTTTTCGTTAATTAAACTGCGGACACTTTCGCTCATTGAGCCTAAATGTACAGGAATATGGGGAGCATTAGCAACTAATAATCCAGATGAGTCAAAAATAGCGCAGGAGAAATCCAGCCTTTCTTTTATATTTATAGATGCTGCCGTATTTTGGAGAACAATTCCCATTTGCTCTGCAATAAATTGATAGAGATTTTTGAATATTTCTAAGCGAACGGGATCGGGTTGAGTTGTTGTATACATGTTTGATTCCTATTCTTTGCTAAAATTATCTATTAAAGTGATTAAAAGTAGTTCAATGAAGATTCGGTTGGCTACACCTGATGATATATTACTAATTTTTTCCTTTATTCAAAAAAAGTCTGAATTTGATAAAAAAATTGGTGCTTATTCTGGTGTACTTCAAGTTACTGAGGAGAAAATACGTAAAACAATTTTTGGAACAGTACCTTTCTCTTATGTTTTATTTGCAGAAACCTCAGAGTGTGTGGTTGGGTTTGCTTTATATGGATTCAGATACTCATCTTTTGTAGGGCAACCGAGTATCTGGCTTGATGATTTGTATGTGAACGAAGATATGAGAAGTCAGGGAGCAGGAGCCGCGTTAATGAGTTATTTAGCTCAAGTAGCAAAGAACAATGACTGTACCCATCTTGCTTGGAATGCTGATATTCGCAACAGTCGTGGACTTAGTTTTTATGATAGGCTAGGTGCAAAGGTTACGGAGCAGAAAGGTAATCGCTGTTTTTTAACCTGGACACCACAAATACTTGTATAAGCAGTTTATAAACGCTGTAAAATTAAATGATTACGTTCAGTTAACCTTGCTTGCCAATTAGGTTCAACTATAATTGTGCTAATTTTTTCCACAAAGATCGCAGGCCCATTAATACTATCTTCTGGTTGTAAATCTTCTCGTCGATAAACAGGTGTATTATACCATCTGTCAGCAGTAAACATCCTTACTATCTCAACAGATGCAGGAGTTTTATCTAAAGGACGATTACGAATAATTAAGGGTTCTTCGGGAGTCTCCATTTTCTGAATTACTTCTACTGAGACTGATTCAACAATTAAAGTTTTATCTAATTGAATAAAACCATAGCGGGATTTATGTTCATCCTCAAATTCTTGCCGCATTGATACCACATCATCGGCAAAGTTAACGGTTAAAGTAGAATTAGTTCCTTCATATTTTAAGTTGATTTTCTGAACTATTTCTGTTTGAGCATTAGCTTCATCGATTTCACTTATAGCTTGAGTTTCCAAATATTCCATTAACTGGTGTAATTTAGGAATTAATGCTTGGGTTAAAGGCTGTTCTACTCCTCCTTCTCTAATTGCCCGGACATCAGCTAATCCCATTCCATAAGCAGAAAGAACACCAGCATAAGGATGTAGAAATATCTTTTTCATTCCCAAGGTATCGGCAATTAAACAAGCAACTTGCCCGCCTGCACCGCCAAAACAACAAAGCACGTATTGGCTGACATCATAACCCCGTTGTAGACTGATTTTTTTAATTGCATTTGCCATATTTTCCACTGCGATCGCAATAAATCCAGCCGCTACTTGTTCAGGAGTAGAATGATTTAATGTAGCGCCTTGAATATCTTGGGCTAATTGGGTAAATTGCTGAATGACAGTATCTTTATCTAAAGGTAAATTCCCATCAATTCCAAAAACCGAGGGAAAATATTGTGGGTGGATTTTGCCTAACATCACATTAGCATCAGTAACCGTTAATGGCCCCCCGCGTCGGTAACAAGCAGGGCCAGGATTTGAACCAGCAGATTTAGGGCCAACACGATAACTAGAACCATCAAAAGAGAGAATTGAACCGCCTCCAGCCGCAATGGTATTAATTGCTAAAACGGGAACTCGCATCCGCGCCCCAGCAATTTCTGAATCTAATTGTCGTTCATACTCTCCTTTAAAGTGGGCAACATCTGTACTTGTCCCTCCCATATCAAAGGTAATAACTAACTCAAAACCTGCTCTTTTACTACTTTGAACTGCACCGACAATTCCACCAGCCGGGCCACTTAAAATACTATCTTTGCCTTGAAATTGCTCGGCTGCGACTAAACCGCCGTCAGATTTCATAAACATTAATTTGACTCCAGGTAACTGACTCGCTACTTGGTTGACATAGCGGCGTAAAATTGGAGTTAAATAAGCATCGACTACTGTTGTATCTCCTCGGCTGACTAATTTCATTAACGGACTAACTTGGTGAGATACAGATATTTGTGTAAAGCCGATTTCTTGGGCGATTTTGGCGATTTGTTGTTCGTGTTCAGGATAGCGATCGCTGTGCATAAAAACAATTGCACAACTCCGAACTCCTGTGTTGTAAACTACTTGTAAGTCATTTTTTGCTTGTTCAATATTTATCGGTATTAATTCATTTCCATAAGCATCATAACGTTCATTAATCTCAATGACCTGCTCATAAAGCATGGTTGGTAAGACGATATGACGAGCAAAGATGTTAGGACGGTTTTGGTAGCCAATTTGCAGCGCATCTTTAAAGCCTTTGGTGATCAGAAGAACAACCCTGTCTCCTTTCCTTTCTAACAGCGCGTTTGTTGCTACCGTTGTCCCCATTTTTACTACTTCTATCGCTTCACTAGGAATGGGTTCGTTGCTGGAAATACCCATGATATCCCGTATACCTTGGATAGCTGCATCTTGGTATTGTTCGGGGTTTTCTGAAAGTAGTTTATAAACTATAATCCATTGCTGATTAGGCAAAGTCACAACTAAAAAACCTTCAGGATGTCTTGAGAGTCTGTCTATAATTGCTTGATTATTAGTGACAGCAACAATATCTGTGAATGTACCACCTCTGTCAGCAAAAACTTTTAACATGATTCTGTTTCATCAACGCTATATAGATAGCATAATTTTTTCCAAAGTCCAAGAAATGAGAAATCACGATGCATTTGTACAGTGCCATTCGTCCTACAACTACTGATTGTGGGGTGGGCGTCTCGCCATTGGTGTCAAGTTAAGGCAAAAGCCCAAATGTCAAAAGTATGTTCATCGAATTCGGGCAGCCGTTTATTGAATTCGGGATGTCGTTTATTGAATTCGGGGTGTCGTTTATTGAATTCGGGCGGCCGTTTATTGAATTCGGGGTGTCGTTTATTGAATTCGGGCAGCCGTTTATTGAATTCGGGCGGCCGTTTATTGAATTCGGGGTGTCGTTTATTATTTTTGTTCAATTTTAATTTGAGTCGGATAAAATCTAAACACAAAAAGACTTTTCACTCAGTCCCCAGCGATGCACTGAGCTTGTCCTGAGCGTAGCCGAAGGGCGCAGTCGTTGTGTCTTCAGCTATACTAGTTGACCCTAGTGATTTCATTTTAACTTGACACTAATGGCGTCTCGCCTGCCCGTAACAGTCCACGCTATTCTTGATCAAACGTCAGCGAACAAGTTTATTGCAGCGAACTTTAAAAAGCATGAGTGGCAAATTAATTGTATTTGAAGGGGTGGAAGGCTGTGGTAAAACCAGCCAAATGCAACTTTGTTCTGAGTGGTTGGAAAGTCTGGGTATTTCTGTGGTTGTTACTCGTGAACCAGGTGGAACAGAGTTAGGCTTACATCTTCGCCGCTTGCTACTAGAAAAGTCAGAGGATAAACCAGTTGCACAAGTGACAGAACTTTTGTTGTATGCTGCTGACCGATCGCAACACGTAGAACAAGAACTCAAACCAAATCTTACAGCAGGGAAATATATTTTATGCGATCGCTACACTGACTCTACCATTGCCTACCAAGGATATGGTCGCGGTCTTAACATGAGTTTAATCAATCAGCTTAATCATATTGCCACTGCTGGTTTAGAGAGTCATTTAACTATTTGGCTAGATGTCGATGCCGAAGTAGGACTAGCTCGTAAACGAGGAGATGGAATAGGTTTAGACCGTATTGAACAAGAAACAATCGCTTTTCATCGGCGCGTTCAGCAAGGATACGCAGAGTTAGCAGCATCCTATCCCTCAAGAATTGTGCGGGTAGATGGCAGTTTGAGTAAAGAAGCTGTACAACAAGTAATTCAAGGAATTTTGCGCGTACACTTGAAGGAGTTGCCATAGGCAAATGACCGATGATTAATCAACCCGCTTAACTTCAAATCCCCGCAACCCTTCCGGTTCTTCATACTCAACCACAACATCTTGAACTACAGCAGCAGGTGGCCCAGAGTGACACCAACGAACCATGTTATCTACAACATCTCGCGCCCCTTCAAAGACTGCCTCTACTCGATTATCGGGGAGATTTCGCACCCAGCCGGTTAATCCCAACTGCCTAGCTGTATCTACAGTGGAATACCGATAACCAACTCCTTGGACTCGACCAGAAATGAATACATGGGCGCGGATGATCTTTGGCAGTGCTGTGGAATTCTGCATAGACTGGTATAATCTTTACGATTTCCAGTCTACCTAGTTTGTGTATACAGTGAATTTAATTAATCAGTAGTCAGTTTTTCAACTTGAAATTTTAAATTGCTTATGTCTAACTTGCCACCACTCAACACAGAAACAATTTGGGCAATTATTGACGAAAAACTTGATGATGCCACAGTCAACGAGTTGCTATGGCATTATTTAGGCTATCGCTATGATTCCTCAACTGCACAATGGGACACTAGCCTAGTTGCACCAGAATGGCTAAATGATTACCCCCAACCACCAAATTTTATTGAATCTCGCCCTGCAACAGTCAAGTTAACTCGTTCAATTCCTGTTGAAAATAAACAACTGCTCAAAGAAAAACTAGGTTTCAAAGGTTACAAAATTGGGGAATTTGGGCCTCGGCAAACTCGCAGGGCGACAGCAGCAGGTTGGTTATTAAGTTATCTACAACAAACTAACGATAAAATTGAGTAATCTTATACAGCAGATATTTAGCAATAACCATTTCCGTTTTACCTAATATCTGCTAATTAACAATTTAATAAAATTTTTTAAAATTTAATATTCTAAATAGCAAGTGTACTAAATATAATCTGGATATTATTAAAAAACAAATTATAAAAACAGTCAAAAATAGTCACTTGTTGACTATTTTTATAAAATATTTATAAATTCATCCTCAAGACAGAAGCACTATTTATATAATTATTTCTCTAGAGCGATTTGTAAATTTAATTAAGTATTCGAGAATACTTTTATCAACCCTTGATATTACAAACATTTCTATGACAAAGCCAATTGAATTTAGTTTATTTGCACCTTATAACAAAGGAGCTGCATTAATTGGTTCTTTTTCTGATTGGCAGGAAATTCCAATGGAGAGAGGTGATGATGGTTATTTTCGTACAAGTGTTGAACTAGAAGACGGCGTTTATAAATATAAATTCCGTGTCCAGTCAAATTCATGGTTTTTTGAACCAGAACAATGGGTTGATGTTACAGATCCTCAAGTAACTGATATAGATGAACAGAGTGGAAAAGATGATGGTGTTATCCGGGTCAAAAATGGCGAAAGGATTACCGATACCTATATTTGGCAACATGATGATAAACCTTTACCTGCTGACCACGAATTAGTAATTTATGAATTGCATGTTGGTGACTTTTCTGGTGGTGAGGATGACCCTTATGCACGAGGTAAGTACAAACACGTCATTGAAAAGTTAGATTATTTATGCGAATTAGGAATCAACGCTATTGAGTTGATGCCACTTAAAGAATATCCTGGTGATTATAGTTGGGGTTATAACCCCCGCCATTTCTTTGCAACAGAATCTAGTTATGGTTCTACTGCTGAGTTAAAAAATTTGATTGATGAGTGTCATGGTAGAGGTATTCGTGTAATTATTGACGGAATTTATAACCACTCAGAAGCATCTGCCCCCTTAACACAAATTGACCACGATTATTGGTATCATCATGAACCTCGTGACCCTGATAATAACTGGGGCCCTGAGTTTAATTATGAACATTATGACGATAAATTAGATGTTTATCCAGCGCGGAAGTTTATTGGTGAAACAATCCGTTTTTGGATATCAGAATATCATCTTGATGGGATTCGCTATGATGCTGCGCGGCAAATTGCTAACTACGATTTCATGCACTGGATTGTTCAGGAAGCTAAAAAAACTGCTAGCATGAAGCCTTTTTATAACGTTGCCGAACACATTCCTGAAACTACCAGCATTACCAATGTAGATGGGCCAATGGATGGTTGCTGGCATGACAGTTTTTATCACTGCATTCTAGAACATATCTGCGGTGATACATTTGATTTAGAGCGTCTCAAAGATGTTATTGACTGCAAGCGTCAAGGCTTCTTGGGTGCTACCAATGTAGTAAATTACCTCACCAACCACGACCATAACCATGTCATGGTTGAATTAGGAAACCGTGAGATTTTTGACGAAGAAGCATTTAGGCGGGTTAAATTGGGAGTAGCCATCCTAATGACTGCTGTTGGCGTACCTTTAATTTGGATGGGAGAAGAATTTGGCGAGTATAAACCTAAACAACCCGAATCAGCGAAAATCGATTGGACGTTGTTAGGTAATGATTTAAATCGTAGTTTATTTGAATCATATAAAGGCTTAACAAACTTGCGTAAAAGCAATCAAGCTCTTTACACAGAAAATATTGATTTTATCCACGAAAATCCAGAGGCAAAAGTATTAGCTTATACTCGTTGGAATGATGAAGGTTCTCGTGTAGTCGTAATTGCAAATTTCTCTGAAAACTTCCTAGCTGAGTATCATGTTCCTAACTTTCCTAGCCCTGGTACATGGCATGAGTGGACAGGCAATTATGATGTCGAAGCTGGTGACGATGGCATCATAACTGACTTGGGGCCATACGAAGCCAAAGTGTTTGTATGGCAGTAATTATATACACATACAATACTACTGAGTAAGTAGTCCAATAGTAAAAAAGGGGGAAAATATTTCCCCTTTTTCAGTTATTACCTTATCTACTTACAATTTAGTGATAAATTTGTCAAGCAAAAAATCAGCTATATTAAAATTTCATGGGTTTGTGTTACACTTTTTATTTGAAGTGCGTATATAAAATTGCGAGAGCATCCCCATGCACAACGAATTATTTAATATTATCGACAACGTTAACATTGAGAACGATCGCATTTTATTAACTCCTAATGAAATCAAATCAAAATTACCTTTAACACAATTAGCCGAGCAAAGAGTTTTAGCATATAGGCAAGAAATAGAACAGATTCTAGATTTTCAGGATCGCAGGAAGTTTATAGTTGTTGGCCCATGCTCAATCCACGACCCAAAAGCAGCACTCGAATATTCTGAACGGTTGAAAAGATTGGCCGAGCAAGTGCAGGATAAGCTGCTATTAATTATGCGAGTGTACTTTGAAAAACCAAGAACAACCGTAGGCTGGAAAGGGTTAATCAACGATCCAGATATGGATGATTCTTTCCATGTAGAAAATGGATTATTAATTGCCCGGGATCTATTATTAAAAATTACAGAATTAGGATTACCTGCTGGCACAGAAGCATTAGATCCAATCATACCTCAATATATTAGTGAACTAATTACTTGGTCTGCCATTGGGGCACGCACGACCGAATCACAAACTCACCGTGAAATGGCAAGTGGGCTTTCCATGCCTGTGGGTTTTAAAAACGGTACTGACGGTAATATTCAAGTAGCTTTGAATGCCTTACAATCAGCTAGAAATCCCCATAATTTTATCGGAATTAATCAAAACGGACAGGTTAGCGTTTTTCAAACTAAAGGTAATGGCTACGGTCATGTAATTTTAAGGGGTGGTAGTCAACCTAACTTTGATGCAGCGAATGTGAAACTGGTAGAAGAGAAATTAAAACAAGCAGATTTACCACCGAGGATTGTTATTGACTGTAGCCACGGCAATACCAATAAAGATTACAAATTACAAGGTGCTGTCTTAGAAAATATTATTCAGCAAATAGTAGATGGTAATACATCAATAGTTGGCATGATGCTGGAATCGCATTTGTATGAGGGTAGTCAACCAATTACTGGTAAAGAAGAATTAAAATATGGGATTTCTGTAACTGATAAATGTATTGGTTGGGAAGAAACCGAAAAAATTATTTTAGCTGCTCACGAAAAACTTAAATAAATACCATAGTGTAGGTTTTCAGAAACTTTGAATCTTATTCCCCTGTGCAAGTAGGCTTGTCATTACCCATATATGACAATCCCCGCTTCGGAATAGAATTCCAAAGTTAATCATATACGGCGATCGCAACGAGAACACCGTAGGTATCGCAATGGGTTCGGGTGAGCAAGTGATCGCCCCTCTAATCCCTACTCTCCTAACAACAGCAGCGATCGCTATTAACTACGACGGCGATCGCATATCAGCTAATTCGCTCTAGTAGTACCTCATTAATAACTGTTTGATAGCCAATGCCTTTTTTTTGGGCTTCTTCTTTCGCCCAAGCTAAGATTTTTGGGTGAAGTCTGAGAGAAATTAATTCATACTTCTCATCTTCATGTTTTGGTGGTCTACCCCGCTTTCTCAACTTCATGCCAAACTCTTCAGCAATTGCTTCTCTGAATTTTTGACTTTCTTCTAGTGTGACTTGCCTCGCCCTCTCGAAAGGGAACTCAGATTGCTTCTTCATATCTTTGGCGCTCTATTTTTGTTGCTTTTCCCGCACTTATTATCAGGGCAAACGCATCTAAATATTGACGAGCCTGAATCAGGGTGGAATACACCAAGACTCAAACCGAATAAGGCTTTCAGGAAATTGAATCTCACTATGCATGAAAGTGATAATCATTAAAAAAGAAAGATTTAGAAGCAAACTTCATACCGTCATTGCTGGAGTCCAAACTAGAAGAGAAACAGGAAACTACACTACACAACGTGCAAGGTTTAACTCTCATTCTTCTACTTAACTGTTTGTTACATACCTATAAATTTTTCCACCGAATTACTTCATAGAAATAGTATTTTATTAAAAAAATAATATACATATATTTAGTTATAAAAGTATTGATTTGGTTAAATGGAAAAGTGGGAAAAGTGGGAAAAGTAGGACGTTTTATAATAACTCTTGATAATGCTGTTGATAAGCTGTAACTTAATCCTTAGTGCATATCTGGCAAGAGTAAGTTGTAATTTTTTCGATTACTAGAAATAATTTCACTTACTCAAGATTAATAGCGAATGTTAAATGATAGCGGTTCCTACTCAGGGACGGCACAACATTATATCGCTAGGTGTAGAGGCACGGCGTGCCGTGTCCCTACATGTATAACTTACGTAAACTAGAACCACTATAACGCGACTTCAATCAAGACACTGAGCTTAAACTAATAGGTTTAAATGGACAATGACTTCTAGCAAGCAACCTTTTGAGTTGCCGAGTTTTTATGTGCCTTGGCCGGCACGGCTGAACCCAAACCTGGAAGCGGCACGGGTACATTCTAAAGCCTGGGCTTATGAAATGGGAATTTTGGGTGGGGTAGAGGGATCAGAAGACTATGGGATTTGGGATGAGCGCAAGTTTGATGCCCATGACTATGCATTATTGTGTTCTTATACCCATCCAGATGCCGATGAACCCATGCTCAATCTGGTAACTGATTGGTATGTTTGGGTATTTTTCTTCGACGATCACTTCCTTGAGCTTTACAAGCGTAGCCAAGATATGGCTGGGGCTAAGAAGTACCTCAATGGACTGCCAGCGTTTATGCCTGTACAGCCCCAAGAAACGCCGTCAGAACCCACCAATGCCGTAGAACGGGGTCTAGTAGACCTCTGGGATCGCACCATCCCCAATGCCTCCCAAGACTGGGTAATCCGGTTTTCTGAGAGTACGATCAATCTTCTCAAAGAATCTCAGTGGGAACTCGCCAATATCAGCCAAAATCGAGTTGCTAACCCGATTGAGTACATTGAGATGCGCCGTAAGGTGGGGGGAGCGCCCTGGTCAGCTAACTTAGTGGAACACGCGGTTGGGGCAGACATTCCGGCTGCGATCGCCCCGACTCGACCAATGCGTGTTCTCAAAGACACTTTTTCTGATGGGGTACATCTGCGAAATGACATCTTCTCTTACCAAAGAGAAGTGGAAGAAGAAGGGGAAAATGCTAACTGTATCTTGGTTTTGGAACGATTTCTGGATGTGAGTACCCAAGAGGCAGCCAACCTCACTAACGACTTACTAACATCTCGGGTGCAACAGTTCGAGAACACCTTTGTCACAGAGCTTCCTTCTTTGTTCGAGGAATATAGTCTGAGTCCCGATGAGCGTCTGAAAGTAGTCCTATATGCCAAAGGACTTCAGGACTGGCAGTCGGGGGGTCATGAGTGGCACATGAGATCGAGCCGCTACATGAACCAGACATCAGACAAATCTTCGACAGCAAGCTGGTCTTTAGGAGGCCCCACTGGACTAGGCACATCGGCGGCCCGCCTGGGAGCTTTATCCGATAGTTTGGGACTCAAACGGTTCAAAAGCTTCACTCATGTCCTCTATCAGCCTGTAGGATCAGTAACTCTGCCACAGTTTTATATGCCCTTCTCCACCAGTTTGAATCCTCATCTAGGAGAAGCTCGGCGACATTCTAAGGAATGGGCGCGTCAAATGGGGATGTTGGATGTACTACCAGGGATGCCAGGTATTTACATCTGGGATGACCACAAATTCGATGTGGCCGACGTAGCTTTATGCGGTGCCTATATTCATCCCAATGGATCTAGTCCTGATTTGAATATCACAGCTTGTTGGCTCGTTTGGGGAACATACGCTGATGACTACTTTCCGGCATTGTATGGCTATAACCGAAATATGGCAGGAGCAAAAATCTTTAACGCTCGGTTATCAGCCTTTATGCCCCTTGATGGAGATTCCATTCCCGAAGCAACCAACCCAGTCGAACGGGGTTTAGCGGATATTTGGGCGCGGACAGCTGGGCCAATGACAGCTAATGCTCGTCGCCAGTTCCGCCGGGCGATCGAGGATATGACGGAAAGTTGGTTATGGGAACTAGCTAACCAAATCCAAAATCGCATTCCCGACCCAATAGACTATGTGGAAATGCGTCGTAAGACCTTTGGCTCCGATTTAACCATGAGCCTGTCTCGACTTTCCCAAGGGGATGAGATTCCACCAGAGATATTCCGCACCCGAACCATGCAGAATATCGATAATTCAGCCGCCGACTTCGCCTGTCTGACAAACGATATTTTTTCTTATCAGAAAGAAATCGAATTTGAGGGCGAGATTAATAATGGTGTACTGGCGGTTCAAAATTTCCTTAACTGCAATATCCCCCAGGCGGTCGCCATTGTTAACGACCTCATGACCTCTCGTGCCCTTCAGTTTGAACATATCGTTGCGACTGAACTCCCTATCTTGTGTGACGATTTCAACCTGGATACCAATGCCCGTAAGAAACTGTACGGATACGTCAAGAAACTGGAACAGTGGATGTGTGGCGTACTCAAGTGGCATAGGGCAGTAGACCGCTATAAGGAATTTGAATTGCGGAATAACTCGACAGAAAAGCGGTTACTCCAAGGCCCTACAGGCTTAGGCACTGGCGCGACCAAAATTAGACCAAGTGTCGCTCAGGAAACAACTCAAACCAATGTTCAGCCAGTGGTGCAGAACTTACTGAGTAGTCCAACAGGGTTAGGTACTTCAGCGACCAAAATTGGAACGCTGTTAGGAAGGAAAGGTTAGCTCAATCTGAGTCCCTATTCCGGTCAATCAAATAACTTGTCAACAAACATTACCAATGGAGATTCATTATGACTAATACAGCAAACACTCCCCTAGAAAATCAAATTGAGCAACTGCCAATGGCTTTGCAGACCGAAGCGGCGCGGAAATTGGCAGGCACTACCAAAACCCAACCCCAGATGGAGGGAATTACCTCACGGTGGCTTTTAAAACTACTACCTTGGGTAGAAACCGTGGGGGGTAGCTATCAGGTCAACCGCCGCTTAACATATAGGGTTGGAGATGGACGGGTCAGCTTTTCTAATACAGGGGCCCTGATACAGGTCATTCCGCAAGAACTCACTGAGTTACCTTTATTCCGGGGATTTGAAGATTTTGAGGTGTTAAACACCTTAGCTAGTCAATTTGTACAACAAGAATTTGCTGCGGGTGATGTGATCATCCAAGAAGGTCAACCAGCCGATAGAGTATTGCTAATTGCTCATGGTAAAGTCAACAAAATTGGTGCAGGCAAGTATGACGATCGCGTTGTTTTGAGTGTATTAGCCGATGGCGATCATTTTGGCGACTACGCTTTAGTAGAAGCCCAGGATACTTGGGATGTGACTCTCACAGCCATTACTCGTTGTACCATCTTGTCCCTGCCTCAAGCAGCTTTTCAAAACCTGGTTAACCAGTCTGAAGCTTTACAAACGCAAGTGGATCAATTCAGGGCAAAATTGCGCCAACCCCAAAACCAATACGGAGAAGCCTCGATTGATATTACCTCCGGCCACCTCGCAGAGGCAGTATTACCTGGGACTTTTGCAGATTATGAAATCAATCCACGAGAATATGAGTTAAGTGTCGCTCAAACCATTTTGCAAATCAATACGCGGGTTGCTGACCTCTACAACGAACCCATGAATCAGACTGAGGAACAATTACGCCTCACTATTGAAGCATTACGGGAACGCCAAGAACACGAAATGGTTAACAATCGTGACTTCGGACTGTTACACAATGCCGATCTCAAACAACGCATCTTTACCCGCAGCGGCCCTCCAACTCCTGACGATCTTGATGAATTGATCTCCATTGTTTGGAAAGAACCGAGCTTTTTCTTAGCTCATCCCCGCACCATTGCCGCGTTTGGTCGGCAATGCAACGCCCTTGGACTTTATCCCAACCCTATTCCTATGGGTAACAGTGCAATTCCCTCTTGGCGTGGTATTCCCATCTATCCTTGCAATAAGATTCCCGTTACAAAAGAGCGTACTAGCTCGATCATGTTAATGCGTGTGGGAGCAAACAACCAGGGTGTCATTGGTCTGCATAAAACTGGCATTCCTGATGAATATCAGCCTAGTTTGTCTGTCCGCTTTATGGGTATTAACGAAAAGGCCGTTATTTCTTACCTAGTTAGTGCTTACTACTCTACAGCCGTTCTTGTTCCTGATGCACTAGGCATTCTTGAAGATGTAGAAATTGGTCTTTAAGTAGTCGGATATCCTCTCCAAAGTAGGGGCGAACGGTTGTTCGCTCTTACTCTTTGATGCTCTCTCTTAGGAATGTAAATTTAGTTGCATGAAACGTTAACTTTATGACAGATGCTTTGATTAGGCCTGATTTAGAGCAAGAAAACAGGCAACTCCAGATGAGCTTAAGCACAAAAGGGGCGCGGAATTTAGCCACAACCACGAAAACTCCGCCCCAGATGCAAGGCATTACCCCCAGGTGGTTGTTACAGATGTTGCCTTGGGTGCAAGTTAAGGGTGGAGCCTATCGGGTTAACCGTCGCTTGACCTATGATGTTGGTAACGGACGGGTCAGCTTTACCAATACAGGGGCCCAGGTGCGGGTCATTCCCCAAGCCCTTTGTGAACTATCTTTACTGCGTGGTTTTGAGGATATTGAGGTACTCAACGCTTTAGCAGACCGCTTTGTACAACAAGAATTTGCCCCAGGTGAGGTAATTGTACAGGAAGGTCAACCAGCCGACCAGGTGTTATTAATTGCTCATGGTAAAGTTAATAAGCTGAAGGCAGGCAAATATGAGGCGGAAGCTTTACGGGATATCTTAGCTGATGGCGATTGTTTTGGTGGCGAAGCTATAGTTCTATCTCAGGAAACTTGGGAGGTTAGCCTGAGAGCTGTTACGCGCTGCATAGTTTTGTCTTTGCCAGTACAGGCGTTTCGGGAGTTGATGAACCAGTCTGCAACGCTTCAGGCTCAGGTTGATCGCTTTAGAGCTATATTGAGCAAACCTCAAGATAGGCATAATCAAGCGGCGATCGCCATGACTGCGGGTCATAGTCAGGAAACTGAGTTACCCAGGACATTTGTTGATTACGACTTGAAACCACGGGAATATGAGTTAAGCCTCGCTCAAACCATTTTACGGGTGAATACACGAGTTGCTGACCTCTACAACGAACCCATGAACCAGACGGAGCAACAATTACGGCTGACTATCGAAGCGTTGCGGGAACGGCAAGAATACGAAATGCTGAATAATCCTGATTTTGGATTGTTGCACAATGCCGATCTCAAGCAACGCATCTTTACCCGCACCGGGCCACCAACTCCAGATGATTTTGATGAATTGCTCTCAAGGCGGCGTAAATCTCATTTTTTCCTAGCTCACCCTCGTGCGATCGCTGCTTTTAGCCGGGAGTGTAACCGTCGTGGAATCTATTCTCCAAGCACGGAAGTCAACGGAAAGATTGTACCTGCATGGCGCAACTATCCGATTTTTCCTTGTAACAAAATTCCGATCACTAAAGAGGGCACTAGCTCTATTTTGATATTCCGGACTGGAGAAGAAAACCAAGGGGTGATAGGTCTACACAAAACGGGTATCCCTGATGAATACCAACCCAGTTTGTCTGTGCGGTTTTCGGGTATCAACGAAAAAGCGATCGTTTCTTATCTTGTCACCGCCTACTACAGTGCAGTTATACTCATTCCCGATGCACTTGGTATCCTGGAAGATGTCGAAATTGGGCGCTGAGGGAAGGGTAAACCTGACTTTTTTTACAGTGATTAAATTAAATGTCGTCGTGACAAATTGCTGTCTTTGAAATAAGCAGAACGTTGTTTGATAGTTCCCTCCAACCAGCTTTTATCGGTTAGGTGTAGTACTGTAATCTTAAAAATGAATTATTTATGACGAATACTCAAGTCTTTGAATGGTCATCTGTTAAAAAAACTAGCTTTGACCTTAAAGCTTATTTATCAGAACGGCGATCGCAAGTTGAAGCAGCGCTTGAACAATCGATCACTGTAGTCTATCCAGAAATACTCTACGAATCCATGCGCTATTCTCTGCTGGCTGGAGGAAAGCGTCTACGCCCGATTCTATGTCTTGCCTGTTGTGAACTGGTTGGAGGCACAGTCGAGATGGCGATGCCTACTGCTTGTACGCTGGAAATGATTCACACCTTTTCTTTGATCCATGACGATTTACCCACAATGGATAATGATGACTATCGACGCGGCAAGTTAACTAACCATAAAATTTATGGCGAAAACATTGCCGTTCTAGCTGGTGATGCGCTTTTAGCCTACGCTTTTGAGTTTCTTGTGCTTCAAACCAAAGGAGTTGCTGCCCAGCAGTTATTGCAGGTTGTTGCTAAGTTGGCTCATGCAGTAGCAGCAACAGGTCTGGTTGGCGGTCAAGTTGTTGATTTACAATCTGAGGGATTGCAGAATATTGACATCGAAACCCTCAACTTTATTCATGCTCACAAAACAGGAGCTTTGTTAGAAGCTTCCATTCTCTCAGGTGCAATGCTAGCGAAAGCTGACAACGAAATCCTGCAAAAGCTTTCTTGTTATGCTTCCTACATTGGTCTAGCTTTTCAAATTGTTGATGATGTTTTGGATGTAATTGGGACACAAGAAGAACTCGGTAAAACCCCAGGCAAAGACCAAAAGGCACAGAAAGTAACGTATCCCAGTTTATGGGGTATTGAGGAATCAAAACGCAAGAGCCAAGAATTAGTTGACCTAGCCAAAGCTGAACTTGTTGATTTTGGAGATAAAGCACAACCTCTAATGGCGATCGCAGACTATATCACAGCTAGAACACATTAGTCAGCGCTCACTCTGCTCAGAAGATCGTAAAAAAAAGTCAGGTTACTTTGAATTTCAAGAGTGTTTTTTTCAACTGGATGAAATCAATACAGAGAATCACGGCTGGGGAAGTAATTGCAATTGACGGAAAAACTTTATATGGTTATTATGCTCAGAGTACTAACCAAAGTACAATTCAAATAGTAAGTGCTTGGGCAAGTACAAATAAATTAGTTTTGGGACAGGTAAAGGTTGATAAAAAATCACATTAAATAACAGCAATCCCAGAATTAGAATTATTACAAGTATTACAACTTTCACACTATTGATAGAGTGTCATATCCGTAGAAAGATAGAAAGAATACTTTAGGCAATCAAATAATATCATGTCCGCTTGATTGCTTATTAAACCCGAAGAACCCCACCCCGCCAAAGCTACGCTTTGTCTCCCCTAAGAGCAAGCGGGGAGGGGGTGGCGTGTAATGACTGTGGTTAGCATAACTAATTACACAGACATGATAAAATATCAATTTTAATCCTAATAAGTGCTGTGTTTATTCAAATTAACTTTCAGTGGTATTACAGAACCAATATTGCGCTAAATGTTACCCCGAATTCTCCTGCGGGGTATTTTTTTGAATTAGTGATGTTTACGACGAGCTAGTTTACTAAATGCTGTGCGTAGCTTGCCTCTGCGTAAGGGTAAGCTAAAGCCAAGCAAATCTATTAAGCCTGTAATGCCTTAAACCACTTATTCAAAACTGTACTAATGGTTTTTTTAATCTCATGCTTACGATTCCATTTCTGGAAGGCCATTTCATACTCTTCGCCTTTCATTTGAAAGGTATTCCAGACATCCAGTCCTACAGGTAATCCGCAGAATAGCAAAATGTACAGCGACCAAGAAATTCCGCCACCAGTAATTAAATTTAGGAGTATAAAAAAGCCATTGAAAATTGCATAATTCCCTAGCCGCTTCTGAAACATTCTGATGCGGTAAGCGTCAAAAGCCTTTCGGCGTTGGACTTGTCCCTGTTGTATTACCCAATCGCGTTCTGCTAATTTTAAAGACTCAGGTGAAATTTCTAACTCAGCAGCAATTTCTAATATCTGCTCATAAGAAAATTCTGTATCTTTATCGTCAGCTTGACGAGCGATCGCTAATTGTAAAATTTGTTGAACATCATCTTGGCTATAAAAGCGGAGACTCTTTGGTTCAAATGTTGTCATAATTCTTTCTCTTATATTCCTTTTAATAGAAATTTGCTGCCCGATAGATTTTAAACAGCTACGCCTGTACTATTTCCATTATTCTTACATTAGCAAATCTATTAGACATTAGTCATTGGTTATTCTCCCCCTACCTCCCCACTTCCCACCAATATAAAGACTCTCCAAATATCCAGATATTATTAAGATGCAGCAGAGGATAATAACTAGGCAACAAGCAGTAAGAAGGATGTAAATCAATGGTTAACGAAAATGGATCGATTCGCACCCTATCGGTTGATATTGGCGGTAGTGGCGTTAAGGCTATGGTTTTGGATATTACGGGGAATCCTGTAACCGAAAGAGCGCGTTTAGATACACCCCAACCTGCTACACCAGAGGTTGTAATTAATGCAATTGTTGTGTTAGCAGCCGCTCAAGGTGAATTTCATCGCGTTTCAGTCGGTTTTCCCGGTGTGGTGCGGAGTGGAGTCACGGAAACTGCGGTAAACCTACATCCAGATTGGATCGGATTTGATTTGGAAACAGCATTATTAAAACACTTAAACAAGCCTGTACGGGTAATTAATGATGCAGACATGCAGGGGTTTGGTGCGATCGCAGGTAAAGGTGTGGAATTGGTGATTACTCTGGGTACGGGGTTTGGTTCAGCTTTATTTGTAGATGGTAAGCTAGTGCCGAATATGGAAATGGGACATCACCCGTTTCGTAAAGGAGAAACTTTCGAGCAGCAGTTGGGGCGTGCAGAGTTAGAAAAAATTGGTGAGAAAAGATGGAATAAGCGTTTAGAAAAAGCGATCGCATCCTTGCAACATCTGTTCAATTATGATTGCCTTTACATTGGCGGCGGTGAAGCTGTGAGAGTGAATTTACAGCTACCGTTAAATGTAAAACTCATCCCTAATGTCGCTGGTTTGTTAGGCGGTATTGCTTTGTGGCGAGATGAGAAAAGGTAAAAATTTCAGTATCTACAACTGGGTGTATTAAGCGATATCTCTAAGGGGCTACGTCTACGCACTTTTTATTAAGGTGCTTCTTTTTCAATATTTAAAATTTTAACAAAAATTAACACAGGTTGGGTAAAAGAATTGCACAGACATAATGTCCAATCCTACTGTGTAATTTTGTCATGTAGTAATCTAAATTCTAGTTAAAATTCAAGACTGTGCAACAACGTTGTACGGTTTTATTTTATTCAGGTCAAAGTATGGGCCTTCCAAGAATACGACAAAGCAAATATTTATAAATTTTCCCTGAATACTCCTAAAGCAAAGCCGATAAAACCAGATAATACTGTGAAGATTGGCATGTATCTTACAAAATAACAGTAATTGATAAAAGGTTTATAGCCCCTTTGAGGGAAAAGAAATTGTTTAGAATTAAGAGTTTATAATTATTGCCAAATGTTGGATAAATCAATACTTAAAAAATGACTCATGAATCCAGTAGTATTTTTACTGACAGTATAAATATGAGAAAAGCTACATCAGCATATCAAGGTAGATTCAAGATAAGTAGGCAAATTTGTTTGATGATATTCCCAGATGATCGTATAGTATGTTATTGTCTAAACCGTTGATTTAGATACCATATTTTCCACATTCATGGTTTGATTAAAGATAAAAAAAGCACAAAACTAATCATATTAGTCTGATTAGATGGAATAGGAGGTGAGCAAATATGCTCATGAAAATATTATCTGAAAAAATTATTACATGACTTTTTATTGGTCAGTATGCACTATATTGCACATTAGCAATGTTGTTGGTTAAAAGAAATATTAGTTGAAGTGAAATGAACTACAATGACTGAAATTGGCCTGATGATGACGAGCGTGTTAACAATAAGACAAGCATCTGGAGCCAATTTGCCACAGCATCAATTAGTTCAGATGGAGAATGACGTAAACCAATCAAAACAGAGTCAGTTAGAAATAACTGCTCAAGTCACACCACCTGAATTCATGCAGACGGATTGGATTTCTCAGGCTTATTCCTGTGCGATCGCACCAGAAAAAAAACATATACTTAAGAAAATCAGCAAAAAGAATCCGAAACTAGGTTCTTCTAACTTAGGTAAGTCTAATAAGTATCCCCAGTCTGGAGATAAAGTCCGTACAAAGGCTACAGGACAGTTTCAAAAGTTTAGTAGTCAACCTATGCCGACTCTTTCTTTCGGTAGCTCTGGTGTTGCTGTCAGAGCCTTACAACGGTTGTTAGTATCTAACGGTTATGCCGTTAGAGTGGATGGAATTTACGGCGCACTGACAGAAACTGCTGTCAAAGCCTTTCAAAATCAGCAGAATTTAGCAACAGATGGAGTAGTTGGTCAACGAACTTGGCGGGCGTTAACAATTTAGTCATTTGTCTTTAGTCTTTAGCTAATGACAAATGACAAATAACAAACTAACGGTATTTATGCTGCTCTAATAGCTGTTGCGCTCTTGGCTTGTAAATTAAATAGAACAAAGCCTCAAGATAACGTAATAAATCTTCCCGATTCTCCTTCGAGTTAAAGTTCCAGAAGCCATAAATCCGTGCTAATGATAACAGCTTGCTAGTATGAATTTTCCAAGTATAGGTGCTATAAACTCGATCAATTCCTCGCTGCGAAATTTCATTCCAATAATTAGGATTTTGTTCGCATTTAGTGAGAAAATCCACAATTTTTGTGGCTGTCTCGTCTAAATTTGTAGGGTTAATCAAAAAGCCATTAACCTTATCTTGAATAATCTCCAGTGGCCCACCAAACTGTGTAGCAAAAGTCGGTAATCCTGAAACCATCGACTCTAAAATTGTCAAACCAAAAGCTTCAAATAAAGCTGGTTGTACAAAAATCCCTTGATGATCGGCAATGACTCGGTAAATTTCACCAGAATCAGTTTTAGTCAGGCGCACACCCAACCAACGAATCTTGCCGTGAAGATTGTATTCCTCAATGATTTGGTAAAGTTTGATAATTTCGTCACGTTCTTCGTTGTCGCCTGATTCTTCGACGCGCAATTTACCCGCCACTAAAATTAAATTGCAATGCTCTTGTAATTCTTTACTTTGACCATAACATTCAGCTAAACCTGTGAGGTTTTTGATGTGGTCAAGACGCGCCATTGAGAAGAGAGGGCGCTTGTTAGGATCGTCGAGTTTGCCAAAGATTTGCGTGGGGTCTTCTAGAGTAAAGAGTGTTTCTGCAAGGCGTTGGCGATCGCTCTCTACTCGGTCTTTAGTCCGGGTGTAGGGGAAGTAATTATTTTCGTTTACTCCAGGCGGTACGACATTAAATTTGGGACTAAATAATTCAATGCCATTAGTCACATGATATAACTCTGGCATGGTGAAGCACTTATAAGACTCGTACTGTCCCACACTATCTGGTGTTCCCACAATTTCTTGGTAGGTGCTACTGATCACAAAATTAGCAGCATTCATTGCAATCAAGTCAGCTGTGAATTGTAATGAAAAATGATATTTATCCTCTAATTCTTGCCAGTAGAGGTTACTAAATAAGTATTTAGATTTTTCTAAAGCATGGGCAACATTGCATTGGGTAACTTTCAGCCGTCGCGCCAGCAAGAATGCTACTAAATTTCCATCAGTATAGTTTCCAACTATTAAGTCAGGTGTGCCGTGAAATTCTGCTCGTAGTTCTCTTTCTGAATCAATGGCAAAAGTTTCTAGATAAGGCCAAAACTCAAACCGGGAAATCCAGTTTTGAGTCATGTTGGGATTAAATTCCCGTAAAGGCACTCGCAAAATCCAGGCATTTTCGGTACCAAGGACTTTTTCTAGCCGTTGATTACAAAGGGTGCCATCACTATTGGGAATCAAGCGGGTGAGAATAATCACCTTTGGCTCAACATTCAATTTCTCTAAACCCGCAAGCAGAACATCTTCTTGTAGCTGCTTCTCTAGGCTCTTTGCCTGGTCAAGTACGTAAACTACCTGACCGCCGGTATCAGGACGACCCAACACTCCCTCTTGTCCAAACCAACCGTGAGCTGACACCAAAACGATTCTAAAAATCATCGGGACACGAGAAATAAAGGCTTCTAGGGTCAGAGGATCGGCAGAATCAATCAATTCATCGAGAATACTTAAAGTTTCCCGGACTCGCGCTGCGGTGTTACCCCAACCTGGTTCAAAACCCATTGATTGCAATTGAAACCGGAATTGTTCGTAAGGTTCCTCTTCGGGGCGATTACTAACAAAACTGATAGCTTTCTTAACTTGCTCGGAAAGTTGCTGCTGTGATTGAATGCGATCGTTAAGCAGCAGTTGCACACCGTTATAGTGATGCAGCTGCAAGAAATTCAATAAGCTATCTAGCAATTGTTTGGAGTCTTGAAATATTTTGCTGGATAGATAGCGGTTGAGAAATTGTACCCCCTTACCAATATTTTTGGGGTCGCGAATGACTGGAGTGTAGTCATAAAACGGGCCGAAGTCCAATTCTAGCAGGTCGCCCTCGTTGGGATGATATTTGTTCACCAAGCGATCGCGCAGATCGAGCAAATCCTGCACAGTCATCGCCTCAATGCTTAAGTCTGATGTCAACCAATAAACTTCTTGGCTGGCAATCTTAGAACGGATAATGAAACAAAAGTTTGAGTCCTCCTGAATAATTTCTTGAGTATAGTAAATCAGTTTGCCTAACTCAGAGGTAGTATAAAATTCCTCGGGTTTCTGGGACTTTGAGCAATACTCACTATATACATTCAGTATGTCGTTCCGCAGCAAGTATTTCTTTTCTTGTTGGCGTAATTCACTAAGAAAGGAACGCAAATCACTTTTTTCTTCACTATCTAAGACTGCTTGAAGCAATTCAGACATGGCAACTCCATTAGATGACGATGTTTGCATTGTTGACTTTCAAGGCAAGGCAAATAAGCCACTACCTTTTGTTAGACCATATATAAACACGAAATAACACAGATAAATTGTATTTATCTGTGTACCTACAATTATCAACTTTTCAGCAGGCACTTAAACCGTGTTCTTCTTTACCTAAAGTATCTATGACTCAGTATTTTTTGCTCTAACTAAAGGTATACAATTTTTATTTCTTTTGATAGATGTTATTAAGTAACTCTATAACAATTTGGGCACAACCTGTCACGCCCTCAACTGCTTGATCTAATTTTTAGAATATCATTTAAGGGAAGAGCATACAAGTCTACATTTTGACGGCGATCGCCACCAAAACTTCTGGATCAATGGGTTTGGCAACGTGACGTTGAAATCCGGCGGCGATCGCTTGCAGTTGATCGAGTTCTCCGGCATAAGCTGTTAAGGCAATAGCGGGAATTTTTCCCCCTTGCTGAGGTGGAAGGGCGCGAATTTGCCGGATCAGCATATAACCATCCATCTCTGGCATCCCAATGTCACTGATGATGAGCTTGGGAATGGATTGAGTAAATGCTTGTAGTGCATCAGCCCCAGATGCAACAGCAGTGACGATCGCGCCATGTTGCTCTAAAACAAAAGCGATGAACTCCCGCGAGTCCGTTTCATCATCGACGACTAAAATGTGAATGCCGCTCAAATCACTCTCCTTAACGGGTGATTGTTTTAAGATTGGTGCTTCAGTTAATTGAGGTGCAAGCGGAATTTGAACTGTGAATATTGCTCCTAGCTTAACACCTGGAGTGTCTACTGTGACTGTTCCACCGTGCATTTCCACAATTTGGCGTACAATCGCCAGTCCCAACCCTAGCCCGCCAAATTTGCGGGTGGTTGCGCTATCTTCTTGCCGGAAATGTTCAAACACGTAGGGCAGAAAATCGGCACTAATTCCTTTTCCGGTATCAGTGATTTGAATTTGGGCATGATTTTCAACTTGGGATAGCGCAATCGTGACTTGCCCCCCAATAGGAGTAAACTTAATGGCATTCGACAGCAGATTCCACACGACCTGCTGCAATCGCCCTGCATCCCCGACTACCACTCCTAGAACAGGTGAGACGATCATCTGAATTTGGATTGACTTGGCTTCTGCGGCTAGCCGAACCGTTTCCAGCGCCGCCCGAATCACTGTATTCAGGTCAATGGGTAAGGTTGATAAGCTCATTTTGCCTTGCAGAATCCGGGAAATGTCTAGCAAGTCATCGATCAGTTGCACCTGAAGCTGGGCGTTGCGCTTGATCGTGGCGATCGCAATATTCGTTTTTTCTGCATTTAGCTTTCCCTGCTGCAACAGCTTTGACCAACCCAGAATTGGATTCATGGGCGTTCTCAGTTCATGGGAAAGAACCGCCAGGAACTCATCTTTAATGCGATTAGTTTGATCTAATGCTTCAGCGCGTGCCTGTAGCTCTGCAACCAAGTGCGATCGTTCTAAGGCAGCAGCGACTTGATTGGCAACTGTTTCCATGAGGTCAAGTTCGTCACGGGTAAAGCGATCGCGCTGACGAGTTCCTAGTCCCAGAGTGCCCAAGACGCGTTGGCCTTGCCCGCCGCAGGCATCGCCCACAATCAGTGGATGACTTGCATAAGCTCTGATACCAATTGACTGAACTGGAATGGCGAAGGAATTGTTTGTTAAGAGCGCATTTTCAACAACAGCGGGTTGGCGATGTTGCACCGCATAACCACACACCCCTTGCCCTAACTGCAAAAATTTAACAGATAAAGCAATCTCCTCTGAGATGCCCCCATAAGTATTTAGCTGAAGGCGTTGCTGGTCTTCTTCAAACAAGTAATTTAAATAAACTTCGAGTCCCAAATGAGTTGAAATCTTTTGAAACAAACTGGCTAAAAACTGCTTGGGATCTTGGTTGAGCAAAAGATCGTTGGCAACTTCTGAAAGCAGCTTCAGCCGTTCGTTGCTGGCTTTCACAGTCGCTTCGATTTGCTTGCGATCGCTAATATCTCGCGTCACACCTGCCACCGCTTCTACTGCGCCATTTATGCCCAAAAGCGGGACGAAAATGTATTCATAAGCCCGCGTGCCTAATGCACTTGTGTACGGCGTTTCATCTTTGAGCGGTTGACCCGTCTTGATGACTTGCTGAATCTGATTTTGAAGTCGGGTTGCTAAATCGGTTGGATAATCCAGGTCAAAAAAGTTTTTGCCGAGGACTTGGGCCGATGTTTTCTGTAAGAGGTCAAGCAATGGCTGATTGATGTAAGTGAACCGTCCAAACAGATCGAATGTATAAATAAAATCGGGTACAGAAGAGGCGAGCGCATCGAACTTTCGCAGTTGTCGTTCGAGTTCGGCAGAAATCTGTTGCCAAGCGGATTCGGCTTGTTTGCGTTCAGTGATGTCTGCCAGTGCCCCAGGAAAAGTGATCGCTTTGCCATCAGCAGCATATTCAACGCGACCGCGTGCCGCAACCCAGCGCTCCTCGCTCATCGCCGTATAAATGCGGTACTCACTTATGTATTCTTCGCCAGTTTCAATCGCTTGGTTAATGGCTGCAACTACTCGTGGGCGGTCTTCTTCGTGTATCGCCTGTATAAATAGTTCAATTGGTAAGCCGGTCGTCGCCTTTGCTGAGTCAACGCCAAACAAGTGAGCAAAGGCTGCATTCACGGTCACCAGATTATCGGGAATCTTCCACCGCCATGTGTAAATCGCTCCTGCCGCTAAAGCGGACTCCCATTGCACATGGGCTTCCCGTAGGTCAGCTTCGGCAATTTTGCGATCGCTAATATCGAGTGAAATCCCGATCATCCGCTCAGGATTGCCCGCCTCATCGTCAATTACACAACCCCGAACGAGTACCCAGTGCGTGCTGCGATCGTTCCAAAGGGTGCGGTACTCCACATTGTAATCGGTGCGGTTGGTAATCGAGTCTTGAATTGCCGCTTGCACCCAAGTCCGATCCTCTGGATGAATCCGCTCCATCAGAACTTGGTGTGAGAAATCAGCCTCAATGGGTAAACCATAGTTGACTTTGCACTGGTCAGAAGTAGACAGAACCTCTGTTTTGAGATCAAATTGCCAGGAGCCGAGTTTGTTGGTCTTAAGGATGAGTTGAAGCTGCTGTTCACTGACTTGCAGTTGTTCGTTGACCTGCTTTAACTCCTGCGCTCTGGCATATATTTCCATCTCCATCTGCTCGCTACGAGTTTGGAGTGATTGATTGAGTTGATGCTGTTCATTTTGCTGCTGCTGCACCCGCAGCAACTCGGTAACATCTTCGGCTCGGTGAATAATGTGCGTCATCTCACCGTTTTCACCAAAGACTGGCGAGTTAGTTACCATCCAGTACCGCTCTTCAAAGCCACTCCCTTCTGATTCCGGGCGGCGAATGTCATACTTCTGCACTGCCATCGTGTGAGGCAAGCGATGCTTGATTACATTAGACAACGAGGCACGTAAATTCTGAACGCCGTTTGCATTCGGATCGTCGGGATTGTCTGGAAAAACCTCGAATAGATGACGACCAACGACCTCTTCTCGTTTTGTCTTCGTTGCCCGGAAGTAAGCATCACTTCCCGCGACAATCACAAAGTCGAGTGAGTAGACGATATACAATCCCGGTATCGATTCAAATAAGGTTTGAAAATTCAGCATCCATTCCCTCGCTCATGCTTCGCCAAAGTAATCGAGCAGTAGGGATTGAGGACTCGTTCGATCGGCTGAAACGAGGCTAAAACTCTCTTGCCTTCTGCCCCCTGTCTTATCCTAACGACAGATGTTGCTTACGTACATCATTTTTTATAAGATAAGCTAATGAATTATAGTCGCCTTACAATCTTTCCAAGTCTATAAAGCTATAAATGACAGATCCTTGTTAAAGTGATGGTTATGAGTGTTAACACCACACAACCTACCTTTTACAGGAGTATAAATATTAATATGAAATTATTTAGGGCGAACGATGGGAATTGAACCCACGAATGGTGGTACCACAAACCACTGCCTTAACCACTTGGCTACGCTCGCCATTCAACAGTTTTGATTATAGCAATAATTTGGCAAGCGATCAAGGGTTTTTATTTAAGGAACGGACTTAGTTGATTTAGAGTCTCTGAAATCTAACAATTATAATGAATTTTTGGCAAATATGAAACCCTTAACGATCATTGCATATACTGGTGCAGCAGCAGGACTCGCCGCCTTGGGTATGACAATGGCGAACACCAATCCCAGTCAGGTTGAGTATGAAGAATATGCAGTGCAACGGCTGACAGAATACTTAAAAACCGATGTATGCAAAAAAACTACCAATATTATAGAAAATTTAATTCGTTTTAATTGTGATAAGTTGGTTGACTCGGCTAACCCGCAAATCCAAGAAATTATTGCCAGGACTACAGAAAGACAAAATTATATTATTTTTAGCATTTACCGTACAGATTTAAAAATAAACTCTTGGATACCTTCTTACAAATTTGAAACGGTGGGAGCTTTTGATCAATTTTATACTTACACTGCTGAGAAACAATAAGGTAAGGAGCAGAGGAAGCAGGGGAAGATGAGGGAGCAGGGGAAGCAGAAGCTGATAGTTGTCTTGGATGTAGGAATTGAGTAATTTAATTTTTGGAGTTCCCGATAAAAGTAATTAAAAATACTTCTATTTATTAATTGATAATAGTTTCAATAATCACAACAGTACTTATTACCACCAGCTTAATATTAAGTAAGATATGATAATTAGTCACTGAGAGTTCAAGCTTTGCCGATGTCATCTGCCTATCTGCTAGTATCTCACGGAAGCCGCGATCGCCGCCCAGAAATTGCCATGCAACAACTAGCAAAGCTGGTACATAACAAATTGTCAGAAAACCACAACGCATTAAATAGTGTACATCAGGTTGGTATAGCTGCTTTGGAAATGAATCCTCAGCCTTTACACCAGCAGATTCAAGAATTTGCGAATAGGGCTTTTTGTGAGCGCCAACCATCTCAAAACCAGAATCGCCTCAAAATTGTACCGTTATTTCTGCTGCCGGGAGTCCATGTAATGACAGATATCCCTGGCGAAGTAGCACTAGCACAACAGGCTATTGGTCAAGATATCATGATTGAGTTGCAACCATACTTAGGCTCTCATCCCAATTTAGATAAATTGCTGGCAAAACAAATAGCTGCTATAAAAACAGAAGCATGGATTCTCTTAGCTCATGGTAGCCGTCGCCCAGGTTCTAAAGAAACTGTGGAAGCAATGGCAGCGAGTTTAGGAATAGTAGCTGCTTATTGGGCTAATCCTCCTAGTTTAGAATCACGAGTGAAAGAGTTGGTAGCTGCTGGTTATAAAGAAATTGCAATTTTGCCATACTTTTTATTCGCAGGTGGAATAACCGATGCGATCGCGGCCTCAATAGAGGAGCTAAAATTACAATTTCCTGCGGTGAATTTCCAATTGGCAGAACCACTGGGAGCAAGTGCAGAATTAGCCGAACTAATTTGGGATTTAACAGATAGATGAACCGCACAGAAAAACAGGAGAATAAGTATTTGGGAAAGGTTTATTTAGTAGGTGCGGGGCCAGGAGATCCAGGACTAATTACCTTGAAGGCAAAAGGTTTATTGGAATGTGCAGATGTAGTTGTCTATGATGCTTTAGTGAGTCCGGCAATTCTGGCAATGATTAATCCCCAAGCCGAGCAAATTAACGCTGGTAAGCGCAGGGGGAAACATTCGCTCTTCCAAGAAGAAACAACTCAATTGCTGATTGAGAAAGCGCAGGATCATGCAATTGTGGTGCGCTTAAAGGGTGGCGATCCTTTTATTTTTGGTCGCGGTGGCGAAGAGATGGAAGAATTAGTCAACGCTGGGATATCAACGGAAGTTGTGCCTGGTATTACATCGGGTATTGCAGCCGCAGCTTATGCAGGTATCCCATTGACTCATCGGCTATATAGTTCTTCTGTTACATTTGTGACTGGCCACGAAGCGGCGGGTAAGTATAGACCGAAGGTGGATTGGAATGCGATCGCGCACGGTTCCGAAACCATTGTAATTTATATGGGAATCCACAATCTGCCTTATATTGTGGAACAGTTAAGTGCAGCTGGGTTGAATTTAGAAACACCTATTGCTTTGGTGCGCTGGGGTACGCGCCCAGAACAAGAAGAATTGATTGGGACTATAGAAACAATTGTAGAGCAGGTAGAGCAAACTGGATTTGGTGCGCCTGCGATCGCAGTCATTGGGCAAGTAGTAAATATGCACAGTATTTTGTCTAGTTGTCGTCCAGTTTGATGGTTAGTTTGAAGGTTGTCCAACATTTGACCTGCACATAAAATCATTCTCGCAAACGGTCGGTTTTGCGAATACTTAATCTCTATACTTAATAGCGGTTGACATAACCGCTTGATAATGGTATCTATGGTTTAAAAAAGTTTCGAGTGCGAAATGAAAAACTGTCCCTATTTGTCCACAAAGGAAGCAGCTTCAAAAATAGGTATTTCTGAGCAAAGGGTTCGTACTCTATTGCGTAGTGGGGATATCAAGGGACAGCAGGTAGGGAAAGTGTGGGTTATGGAGCCGGAGGCAGTTGAAGATTACATTAACCGGATCAAGGGAAATTATCCTGTAGATAGGACGAGCAAGGAAAATCATCACCAAGCAGTTAAAGCCATTTCTTTTTTCTCAGGCGCTATGGGACTGGATCTTGGTTTTGAGAAAGCAGGTATCGAAATTTCCCTTGCGTGTGAGGTGGATAAGCACTGCCGACAGACCATAGTTGCAAACAAGCCAGATATTGCACTTTTGGGGAATATAGCGTCTTACACTGCTCAGGATATCCTGGTTCATGCCAAACTAGCCAAAGAAGATGTAGATATTATGTTAGGCGGGCCACCCTGCCAAGCTTTTTCCACAGCAGGGGCAAGGCGTGGTTTCAAAGATGAGAGGGGCAATATATTCTTAAAGTACATTGAACTTATCTTAGAAATAAGCCCAAAATACGCTGTCATCGAGAATGTAAGAGGTTTTCTTTCAGCACCATTACTGCACCGCCCTCACTCAGAAAGAGGAAGCGGCTGTGTTCCCTTATCCAGAGAAGAAATGCCAGGTGGTGCTTTGAAATATATTGTGAATAAACTTCGTCAAGGTGGTTACAGTATCAGTTTTAACTTATACAACACGGCAAATTATGGTGTCCCCCAAATTAGGGAAAGAGTGGTCATGATCTGCCATCGTGGAGAGAAAAAGGTTCCTTATTTATACCCCACACATTCAGAAAATGGTGATTTTGGTCTTGATCGGTGGATAACCCTACGTGAATCTATTGCAGATTTAAGCCAAAGTGAGGCAGAGTATATCGATTTCCCAGAAGGGAGGCTAAAGTATTACAGAATGTTAAAAGAGGGTCAATACTGGAAACATCTACCTGAAGAATTGCAGAAAGAAGCATTAGGTAAATCCTATTACTCAGGTGGAGGGAAAACTGGTTTCTTTAGACGCTTGTCATGGGATAGACCAAGCTGTACTTTAGTGACATCTCCAGCCATGCCAGCAACGGATATCTGTCACCCAGAACATCTGCGCCCGTTAAGTATTCAGGAATATAAACGTATTCAGCAATTTCCAGATAGTTGGGTCGTATGTGGTTCCCTCATCGAGCAATATCGGCAGATAGGGAATGCTGTACCTGTCGGTTTTGGAGAAGCAATAGGTAAAGCGATCCTTGCACACATGAGTGGTAAGATAAAACATCCCCCCTTGAACTTCCCATTTTCACGTTATAAAGGTAACGATGATGTTTTATGGGAAGCTAAAATTAGTGAGTCGTTAGAAGAGATAAAACCGATCCAAAGTTCGCTTTTTACAGCAACAGCATAGACTGTATAAGAGTTAGGACTTTATCTCTCTTAAAGCAGCAAGGTATTTTTCGACATACGATCTGAAGCCTTCTTCTGAAAGCTCTTCTTTTCCTTCCAATGAGGGGAATTTAGCCCAGTTGTCCCCCTTTTTTTTAGAAAAACTTCGGAACCATTTTTTTATTGGGGTTCCCTTACGGATAGCGGCAGAAGAAGAGTTTTCAGTATTATCTCTATTTTTTACTTGTAGCGATTGCCAGACATTTTTGTTATCAAAATATATAAAATCAACTGCTGTAATTATAGAACCAGAACACCATATCCATCCATGCGGTTCAATAACTGTCGCAACGTACCTTTCTAGCAAATCCCCTACAATGTTCTCAGCCCCCATTGATAGGCGGTGCAATTCTTCAGCTTTTCCCAATTCCTCATACGGAACTTCAAAATACTTATTCAGGATGATACTTACCATTTCATCCGGTATTGTACTAGGTGGCAAGGGTGTTCTTGGGTCACGACCTGTTTTGAAATTTGTAGCACTAGCAATAATATATTCTTCTGTCCCGACGATAGGCTGATTTCTACCCTTTCGCGGTGAAGCCGCAGCAGGGTTATCCGAAAGAAATCGTATGACCATTATAAATTTATCGCTAAGTGATGGATCAACACTATCCATTGCTTTCTTTGCAATCTCTGCTGAATTTAATATAAATTCCGGCATAGGTTACTAAAATTATTAGAGGCTATCGGTCTAATTTCAATACAGTTGAGGTAGAGCAAACTGGATTTGGTGCGCCTGCGATCGCAGTCATTGGGCAAGTAGTAAATATGCACAGTATTTTGTCTAGTTTTCGTCCAGTTTGATGGTTCGCGTGAATGTGAAATCCCCTGTCTTTAAGTTTCTCGAATCCAAAATGCCAATCCTCCAACTTCCCCTGTCTTTAAGTTTCTCGAATCCAAAATGCTAATCCTCCAGCCCGGCCACGAGCTGCAATAAAATCTTCCGTCACCAAAAAGAAACCAAAGAAAGGGAGTTTAGCTATGGACTGGTTGTAGAAATCTTCTACTTGAATACCAGAACCCATTGATCTGTTATAAACAACACGACCAAATAGACTAATAAGCATTCGGTTGAAGTCAAACGCCAATAAATTTTTCTTGTTGAAATATTTCACTGGCCCCGTAAGGTTCAACAAAACTGGGCCAAATTCAACCTGATTATTAATTTCGCCCCTGTCTGAATCCTGTTCTAAAGTGGCATTAAAGGAAACATGGATTTTGATAAACTTGGGTACATATAAACCCTTGCCTAATACAATTCCGCCACGCTCTCTGACTTTCTTAGTACCAGTGGCAAAGCAAAGTTGCCATTTGCCTCGAAGAGACTCAAACGGATAAGTTAACCGTTCCTGCTTGGTAGATTTTTCTGCTTGTAGCAACGCATTTACTAATATTTCAGCACTAGGGGGTGTGCCTTCCTGTGCTTGATACGCAGCCGCAGTTTGGGATAGCACATTCACAAAGTCAAATGTCGCTTTAGATGTCAAATTAGCTGTCATAATTTAACTATTCATTTACTTTTCTGATAGATTGTACCGTTATGGAGAGTAGCAGAGGAGAATCGGGAAGAGGTATTTTCATAGTTGATTGTTAGGTTTTTCGGGATAAAGCCTCTTTCATAAAGTAGATTGGTTCTCTTGAGTAACATTAGAGCGGGCTGTGGCAAAGGTTTAAGCTGCCGCTACCTCTGCTACAAATACACTACGTCTAAAGCTTTGGCTCTTGTTAATGACCAAATTCTGTGACAATGATTAACAATCTGACAACTCAAGTCATGTGGAAAAATTAACACGGAACCTAACTCCCCTTCTCTAATAAGGAATCGGGAGAATTAAAAGCCTCTCAACAACAGGAGAGAGCAGAAGTAAGGTTTTCTAAATCCCGTGAAAAGTCAGGGTTAACAAATAAGCCGGATACTGAATCTAAGGTACTCATGAGCCAGAGTTTTCCAAACAGCCCTTTGCCACGCAAACCCGTTCAATCATATTTCCATTGGTTATACGCTTTCTGGAAATTCTCTCGCCCCCACACGATTATTGGTACAAGCCTGAGTGTGTTAGGTGTGTATTTTATTGCTGTTGCAATTAGTAATAGTACTGTTTCCCTATTCCCTATTTTAGGTGCATGGATTGCTTGCCTGTGTGGCAATGTCTACATTGTGGGGCTGAATCAATTAGAAGATGTTGATATTGACAAGATTAATAAGCCTCATTTACCGTTGGCATCAGGTGAGTTTTCTCAACAGACGGGGCAATTAATTGTTGCTCTGACTGGGATTTTGGCGCTAGTTGTGGCGTGGCTAACTGGGCCATTCTTATTTGGCATGGTAGCAATTAGTTTGGCCATTGGTACTGCTTATTCTTTACCGCCAATCCGCTTGAAACAGTTTCCATTTTGGGCAGCGTTGTGCATTTTTTCGGTGCGCGGCACGATTGTTAATTTAGGGTTGTATTTGCACTATAGTTGGGTGCTAAAACAAAGCCAAGTGATTCCGCCTGTGGTGTGGGTGCTAACGTTATTTATCTTGGTGTTTACCTTTGCGATCGCAATCTTTAAAGATATACCCGATATGGAAGGCGATCGCCTCTATAATATCTCTACTTTCACTATCAAACTCGGTTCACAAGCTGTGTTTAATCTAGCTCTTTGGGTGATAACTGCCTGCTATCTGGGGATGATTTTAGTTGGTGTGCTACGTGTAGACTCAATTAACCCCATATTTCTAGTAATTACTCATTTAGTCCTGCTAGTTTGGATGTGGTTGCGGAGTTCGGCAGTAGACTTACAAGATAAAAGTGCGATCGCTCAATTCTACCAATTTATCTGGAAACTATTTTTTATCGAATACCTAATTTTTCCTATCGCCTGTCTTTTGGCTTAGACAATGCTAGAAACCCTTCCTACTAGTTCTATTATTGCTACTGTTGTAGTTGTTCTTAGTCTGTCAATTCTTGGCTATTTTGCTTGGAAAACTTTAATTACCTCAGACTTATTTCAAAAAGGAATCAATCTTTCTCAAGCCAAAGATTACCAAGGTGCAGAAGCAGCATTTCGGAAAGTGATTTCCCTCAACTCTACTAATGATGTGGTGCGCTTGTTTTTGGGAGATGTTTTAAACCAACAAGGCCAAATCCAAGAAGCAACAGAATTATTCCGGGAAGTGATTCGTCGTAGTCCCAAAAATCCTGATGCTTACTTGCGTCTGGCAAATATCCTCATGCAACAAGAGCGAGAAGATGAAGCTAAGATTAACCTGCAACAAGCTAAAGATTTATTGCAAAAACAACGCCAACCCGAGAAAGCTAAAAAAATTACTGAACTGTTAGATAAAATGAATGATAAGTCTAGTAGATATTAAGTTAAGTTAGAATTGCGGAGAATAAAATTTTCTGTTCTTTCTCCTAATTTTTTACCATTTCCCTCATAATCGGGAGAATGGTTTTTGTTTTGCAATTTACCAGTGTCTACCCTAATTATTTTCCAATACAGTTCAGTTACAGCTTAACTCTTTATTAAAGTAATTTTTTAACGTAGACGCATTAGCGAAGCGGTAGCGACGTACTCCTACGGAGAAGCAAGCTACGCGTAGCGTCTCGCAGAGAAGGAGCGTCAGTGGCTTACCACAGGCTATCGCAATCGCATAGCGTCTTGTTTACTCATTCTCTTATTCTTATCTTCAGACAGGATAATAGTAAATTTAAAATATGCAAACAACTTGGGCTAATTAAAAAATAAATTTATTAGTGATTGTTATAGATTAAAAAACTTAGTTTTTATGTCAGACATAATATCAAAATTGTGGACTAATTTTTTTACATCAGGATCATTTATTCCACATGGACACTGCTATTTATGGCAAACGAATTTAGTATCGTTACACATATTATCTGATGCATTCATTGCACTAGCTTATTACTCGATTCCAGCTACACTCTTCTACTTTGTTCGCAAGCGACAAGATTTGCCTTTTGATTGGATTTTTCTGCTGTTTAGTGCTTTTATTGTAGCTTGTGGCACCACTCATTTAATAGAGATTTGGACGCTTTGGCATCCAACCTATTGGCTATCAGGTTTTGTCAAAGCAGTAACTGCAATGATATCTGTAGTTACAGCAGTACAACTTATACCTCTAGTTCCCCAAGCACTAGCACTTCCTAGCCCTGCTCAACTAGAACAAGCAAATCAAGAACTTCAAACACAAATAAGCGAACGCTTACGGGTAGAAAAAGAACTACGAAAATACCAAAATCATCTCGAAGAAATGGTTGCTGTTCGTACCAATGAAATTACCAAGACTAACGAGCAATTACAACAAGAAATCCTTGAACGCCAACGTATTTTAGAAATTCTTCGACAAAGCGAAGAACGCTACCGTTATTTGGCTGAGGCAATTCCTCAACTTGTATGGACAACCAATCCTAACGGTGAATGTGATTATTTTAATCAAAATTGGTGCGAATACACTGGGCTAACATTAGAGCAATCCTTGGGTTCTGGTTGGTTGGCTGCATTGCATCCAGATGATATCCAAAATGCTAATGAAGTTTGGTCTAATGCTGTAAAAAACAGCACTATATATAACAATGAATATCGCTTTAGACGGGCTTCTGATGGCTGCTATCGTTGGCAGCTAGCGCGAGGTTTACCACTCAAAGATGAGCAAGGTATTGTAGTAAAGTGGTTTGGAACATGTACAGATATCCACGAACAAAAACAAATACTTGAAGAACGGGCGCACCTGTTAGAATTAGAACAAGTAGCACGAGCTAAAGCAGAAACAGCCAATCGAATTAAAGATGAATTTTTAGCCGTCCTTTCTCACGAATTACGCACTCCATTAAACGCAATTCTCGGCTGGTCAAAGTTGTTGCAAACCGGCAGGTTAAACCAATCAAAAACATCTGAAGCACTAGCCACAATCGAACGAAATGCCAACTTACAGGTTCAACTCATTGAAGACTTGCTGGATATCTCCAGAATTTTACAGGGCAAACTGACGCTAGATATTACGAAAATTAATCTAGAGTCTACGATATTGTCTGCATTACAGACAATGCGTTTAGCAGCAGAAGCAAAGTTGATTGAGGTGAGTACAGTATTTGAACCCCTTATGGGAGAAGTTATGGGCGACTCTACTCGTTTGCAGCAAGTCGTCTGGAATCTCCTGTCTAACGCTGTAAAATTTACACCCAAGGGAGGAAAGATAAAAGTAGAATTAAAGCAAGCTGATGGCTATGCTCAAATCATAGTTAGCGATACAGGCAAAGGAATTAGCGCTGAGTTTTTACCATTCGTGTTTGATTACTTCCGCCAAGCAGATAGCACCTCTACGAGAAATTTTGGTGGATTAGGGCTGGGATTGGCAATTGTGCGTAATATCATCGAGATACATGGCGGCATTGTTAAAGCAGATAGCCAGGGTGAAAACAAAGGAGCAACATTTACTGTTAGTTTGCCGCTTCTGGAAGATGAAAGCCCAAGCCTGACTGATGAACAAAACTACCCTGTATTATTAACTCCTAAGTCGTTACCTCTTGCTGGTGTTCGGGTTTTAGTTGTTGATGATGATCCTGATTCGTTAGATTTTGCTGCTTTTGTATTAGAGCAAGATGGGGCTTTTGTTATCGCTTTATCTTCTGCTTATGAAGCATTAAAAACTCTAACAGAGGTAAAGCCAGATGTGTTGGTTAGTGATATTAGTATGCCCGATATGGATGGCTATATGTTAATACGTAAAGTGAGAAGTTGGACACCAGAACAAGGTGGACAAATTCCAGCGATCGCCTTGACGGCTTTTGCTAAAAATGATGATCGGCAAGAAGCACTAAAAGCTGGGTTTCAGATGCATTTACCTAAGCCTTTTAAACCAGAAGAATTAATTGCAGCCATTACTAAACTTATGGGAACAAAAGGCGTAAATAAGCCACTTGTTTGAAACGTCTAAAACCAACAAGTATTGCGGCTTCATTTCATTTACAAGGACATATCACAAGTAATTTGCCGGACATAATATAACTTTCCCCTTTATGGCAGCCAGTCTATTGACAACGCTAGACATTCATCAGAGTATTTAAGTAGTTTAACGGTTATAAAACATCAATTATTAGGCTAAAACCTCTACTAATTCTTGTTTGATTGCACTTTGACTTCTGAATTCTTCAAGAAGGGAACTCTCATGTTCTAGCTTAAAATATACCAACTACCATAACTAGTTTTAGATAAAATATGATATCTTTTTTCAATCAATTCTAGAATTTTTGGAAACTTTTCTTGAATCAAAGCGTGATATTTATTAGTAACAAATATATAAGGAGGCTTGGATGAATCTAATTCTCCTAAAAGTTGTGGCCATTGCTCAGGTAGAAATAATTCAAGCGACCATGCATTTAGTGATGTTGCTTGAGTACGACCAGATAAATAATAAATAGAGGGGTCTCCAGCAACGAAAATTGCACCAGGTAAACTTCCTGGTTGCGAGAGAAAAGCAATCTCTGAACGAAGTGATACATAATCTCCTCTAAATCTACTCTGAAATTTAAATCGTGTATCTTCAGTTAAAGCAAAATTATTATTAACTAAAGCAATACTCTTAATTTGAAAATTCCATAATAAAGGTGATAAAAACACCAATGACACCAGAATTTTAATTATTGGTGAACTTAATTCTTTGAAACGCTCCCATAATATATCTAAACCTTTGGTTGCTAAAATACCTGTAGGTACAAATAAGAGTAAATAATGATAGAGCCAAAGTGACCTAATTTGTATAAAAATAACACCTAACCCAAAAACAAACCAAACAACCAATAATAAAGTCAATAAATTTTTATTCTTACGCAATGATACATTTACTGCAACAATAGCCATTACAACTAAAGTGATAAAATTCTTTAAAAACCATAGATTACCAAAAATTAACCTAAACTTATTTAATTTACCATTAGCAACCACCTGGCTTGGATATACAAAGAATGTCTTATATACAATTGATAAACTATCAACCGAGGCAAAATAGATAACAATAAATAAAATAGGAAAAATAATTCCTATAAAAATTGGCAGGCAAATTTCAAGAAATATTTTTTTAGTTTTTTGATGTTTTATCAATATAGAATGAAGCAAAGCAGTTAGCCAAAAACAAAGTAATATAGGCAAAAATATTAATTTAAATATCAGGACAATTCCACCCATGAAGCCTGAAAGTAAAAGTTGAATAAATCTCTGCTTTCCTTCATGATTAAAAGATTCATAAGTTAGCCAAAGACATAAAAATAAAGGAAAACCAACTAGTCCTTCTACTTGAGTAAATTGTTTATGATATGAAACAATGTAGTAAACCCCAACTGTTAACAAAGGTACTAAGCTTGCTACTATCTGATGGCGAAAATAATTTTTTAGAGTTAGCTGCAATGTAATAGAGAAAAGCATCATGTAAATCAGTTCAAAAATATGGATGCCAATCTCATTAAAACCAAATAAATTTCCTGCTAAGAAATAAAAGTAATAAATTCCAGGTTGCTTTAAATCCCAAAAATCCCGATAGAGTACCTTTCCTTGTTGCATCTCCAAAGCACCTGTTGTAAATAGTGCTTGATCTCCTGCAAATGGAAAAGGTAAATTTATCAAACCAATTATGAAAACACAAATCAAAACTAAAAAGTCAACTTTATTTAATTTAGGAAGATTAATCATGAAAATTTATTTCTAGTAAAAGGGACTGGGGATTAGGGATTGGGGACTGGGTGTAAAATCGAAAAATTATGGTGGTTGCTCTTACCCACCACCAAATTTTAAAAAACTTTTTCCAGTAGCCTGTAGCAAAGCGGCGTTTGTTCCGATGCTCGTTCCTCCCTAACGCTACGCTGTCGCTAACGCTACGTTATTGCCGCGATTAGTTGATTTATGTAAGAGGTATTATCTCAGACAACCAGCAAAAGCGATCGCTCCTACGCTTGAGACTACAAAAATTTAAACCTTAGCAGCTAAGATTACTTCATGTATAAGAAAGGCTTAAGTTTTTCTTGCAAAGGTATAAGCCGTTGCTGCAATTGTTTAATACTTTGCAACAAATGCTTTTCCATGTATAAGAAAGGCTTAAGTCTTTCTTGCAAACATATAAGTCGTTGCTGCAATTGTTAAATACTTTTCAACAAATGTTCTTCCATGTATAAGAAAGGCTTAAGTCATTGCAGCAATTGTTGTAACGAAATTATGAATGTATTTAATACCTGGAATAAAATATAGTCTAAGTGAAATTAACTAAACTTTTATAGATGCGATCGCAACTGATTTGCTATATTTTCCCATGACGAACAAAAAAATAGTGGTATAAAACAGTACTAATAACCTAGTACCAGAGATGCATTATGGCACGTCGTAAAAGAAATTCCACCGTTTTAGAACGAGCCGATCGCCGGATTGAAAGTTTACAATCTATCAGTGTACAGCTTGACTTTGGCCAAGGATTAACTATACAAGCTTACACCATGACAATTAACGATCTCCGGTCTAAGCTTGCTGCTTACAACACTGCATTATCTACCATTGACAAACTTACAGATGATGTGAATAACGCCGAAAAGGTTGTAATAGCGATGTCAGAACAAATGTTACTAGGAGTTGGCAGCCGTTACGGTAAAACCAGCCCAGAATACGAGATGGCGGGTGGTGCTAGACGAGGTAATACCAAGAAGAAGCGAAGCGTATTAGACAATTCCAAACCCACCAATTCTTTAGCAGCCGATTCTGTTGAAGTTTCTTCTGCAAATGGATCTATGAATGGGGTGTCGGGTGCGATCGTCGTAAGTTGAGTAAAATCCAATAGTTAAATTACCCCCCTTAATCCCCCCTTGTAAAGGGGGGAAACCGGAATCTTGTTCCCTCCCCTTTGCAAGGGGAGGGTTAGGGTGGGGTAAAACTTCGTTTGTAGTATAGACACCATAAAAAGAATTGAGCATTTTATTATGTAGTATATAAAAGAGCGCTTAAAAGTCCTCGGTCAATTGACTACTATGGTTGCAAACCACAGCATAGATTTTCATAGGTATCTAGAATCTCTCACCGAGGATGACACATATAGAGATTGGCAAGATTTATACACGTCAACTGATGCTATAGACCGTCAAAGACTTGAACCCAAAAAATCGCGCAGACGCTTAGATTTGAGTTTGAGGGTGCAAACAGTACCACAGCAACGAGAAGGTGAAGCACCAGATAGAGAAAAAATTGAACGGTTGAATATCCTCGAAGGGTTACGGAAGTATGCACCCGTCCATGTTTTGTTAGTAGGAAAACCGGGTTCAGGCAAATCTACAGCTTTAGAACGTTTGTTGTGGGAAGAAGCTCAAAAGGGGAAACAAAGAGAACCAAATCAGAAAATTCCTGTGCTAGTGGAGTTAAGGCGCTACAAAACTTCGGTGCTGGATTTAATTCGGGACTTTTTGATTTGCCATAAGTTAAACCTCAACAGTGAAGAGATTGAAAATCTATTGTTTACAGGGCGATTTTTGTTACTTGTAGACGGTTTGAATGAATTACCCAATGATGAAGCTAGACGAGATTTAGACGGATTTCGGCAGAAATACTACCGAGTCACGCCGATGATTTTTACTACGCGGTATTTGGGGGTGGGGGGTGATTTAGGTATTGAAAAAAAACTGGAAATGCAACCCCTCACAGAAGCGCAGATGCAGCAATTTGTCCGCGCCTATTTGCCAGAGGTGGGTGATGAAATACTGCGACAGTTGGCTGGACGCTTGCGGGAATTGGCGGAAACGCCGTTATTATTGTGGATGCTGTGTAAAATATTCAATCATGCTAAAATTCCTACTAGTTTAGGTGATCTGTTTCGTCTGTTCTCTGGAGAGTATTACATATTCAAGAGAGATGTACCAATTGCTGAAAGGTTACGTAACTGGCAGGCTGATTTATTGCAGCATCTAGCATTTGTAATGATGCGAGGCGATAATTCGACTGAGTTGCGATTAACTATTTCTAAACAGCAAGCTAGGAAGTTTTTAGCGACATTTTTACAAAAAAAAGTAGATTTTAGTGATGATTGTGCAAGACGCTGGCTAGAAGATTTGCTCAAGTATCACTTGATTCAATTGCGAACAGATGACCAAATTGAATTTCGCCACCAGCTAATTCAGGAATACTACGCCGCAGAATCTCTACTCCCACAACTTGACAAGATTAGTGATGAAAAGCTGAAAAAGGATTATCTGAATTATTTGAAGTGGACAGAACCCGTAGCTTTGATGTTGGGGTTGGTGGATGATAAAAGACAGGCTTTAGGAGTGGTGAAGTTAGCCTTAGATGTGGATTTGAAGTTAGCGGCAAGATTGGCAGGAGAGGTAAAGCGGGAGTATCAGAAAGAAACAGTCGATTTAATTTTAAAGTTAGACATTCATAAATTACTTAAAGTTGAGTTTTTGGGTATCAGTCACTCTGAAGATGCCGTTATTTTTTTAAGTAACTGGTTGCAGGATGAAGATTCCGATGTTCGTAGGAGAGCTGCACAGGCGTTAGGAAATATCGGCAAGCAAGAAGCTGTATCTGCCTTAATTAATGCTTTGCAGGATGAAGATTCCGATATTCGTTGGAGAGCCGTACAGGCGTTAAGAAATATCGGCAACCAAGAAGCTGTATCTGCCTTAATTAATGCTTTGCAGCATGAAGATTTCTCTGTTCTTAGGAGTGCCGCACAGACGTTAGGAAATATCGGCAACCAAGAAGCTGTATCTGCCTTAATTAATGCTTTGCA
>NZ_JAVRBS010000041.1:0-34591 GCF_034531155.1 Nostoc sp. ChiVER01
GGGAGGGTTAGGGTGGGGTAAAAAATATGTGATACATGAATCATTACTTTTCAAAGATCCTCTAACCCATTAGCCCCAATCCATCTTAACTTTTTTAATTTCAGTGCGTTTAAACACACTTTAGCTATTAGCCTGCAATTTATTGCAAGGCAAGAAAGTAACGCAAAACCAAGATTTTAGGAATAGGGATTTTAACACCTCATAAAATAACTAATTGCATACTTTCCACAGCGACATATTTTAATACCAATTCTCTCTAAATTTTGAATAGACAGCTTATGCCCCCTTCAATTTTGCAAAACCTGTGCGATCGCCTCAGAAACCGGTAAGCCAGGATGGCGTTCTAACCAGAAAAACTCGCCAACTGGGTTAACCTCAAGAAATATATGACGACCATCAGGAGTCAAAATAATATCAATAGCTCCGTAGTTCAAACCAAATTCTGCCATGAGTTTGAGCAGTTTCTCTTCGACATCTTCAGGCAGAGTGTATGGTTCCCAAGCGTCGAGTAAAGCAATTCCCTGTTTGCGCCAGTCGTAACGCGCCTTATCCAAAGCTTGAGAATCAACCGCCGCCGTCAGCACACGTTTGCCTACAATAATTGTCCGCAATTCTAATGCTTTAGGAATTTTTTCTTGAAATGTCATTGGGCAAAAACGTAATCCATCGAGGTTATCCAAATCCTCAGATGAAATTGGATTCGTAAACACAACTTTTTCTTGTCCTTGTTCATCGTAAATAGCGAAGGAAGAGAGCATTTTTGTAATCATTCCCTCTTTACACTCTTGGGCAAATTGCTTTACTGCCACTGAATTGTTTGTAGTCAGAGTACGTGGCGTATCTAGACCGATCTCTCGTGCTATTCGTAATTGCAGTTGCTTATTTTCGGCTCGGCGAATATTTGGCAGAGGATCGAGATGGAAGCCGTTAATACTGGCAATCATTCCGTCAATGGTAACGCGAGATTCTTTGAGCGAGGCTTGTCTAAGTTGCTTGTCCATCGAGTCGGGAATTCTTGAGCCAATTGCGATGCGGCGATACCAAACTGCTGACACTTCATTCAAATCTAATGTCTGGTCTTCAACACTTAAAGTAACTCGCTCACTTTTAGCATAGTAAACATCTAAGGTAATTTCTGTAGGAAATCGGTCTGTGTCAAAACGAAATGCTTTTCCTCCTTGGGCTTCAATTGCCTGAATAACTAAAGGAATACTTTCGTTGTCTTGGCTGTGAGTTATGATTAAAACAGTCACGTCGCTTCGCTCCGAATTAAAAATTAAAAATTAATAAGTTCCTAAATTTATAAAAGCTGTCAGTTGGTTATGAGTTTTTAAGTAAGAGCATTTTACTTAGGGCTTGTTGAAAGTAGTGCATCTGCGATCGCATCTGCGATCGGATAGTCCAAATCTCTCTCCAGCATCCCCCACTCTCCTGTAGGATTAATTTCTAAAAAAACATATTCCCCTGATGGCGTTTTGATAAAGTCAAATGCTCCAAAAATCAGCCCAAACCTTGCCATGAAAGCATCCAGGCAACGGATTAGTTTATCAGGTAATTGATATGGTTGCCAGGTAACAACCTCTTTTGTTCCCCGTCGCCAATCTTGGGTGGATGCTGCATACTCAGACGCATCCAGTGCGCCGACAAAGAGATTACCATTCACATACACTGCGCGTAGTTCAAGCTGTTTGGGGATTTGTTCTTGAAACACAACTGGACAATAGCGCAGTGTTTCAGCATCAAGTAAGTCTTCTTTTTTAACGGCGCTGGTATACATGAAAAAAGAGGAGGCTTGCATCCCATAAGAAAGAGGTCTGAGTAGCTTGGCAACCATTTTTCCTTTAACTTCCTCAAAAAACTCTCGTGTTTGTTGAGGATTGTTGGTGACGATAGTCCGAGGTATGACAAGACCAACTTCCGATGCAATTCTCAGTTGGCGTAGCTTGTTTTCAGCTGCACTGATCCGTTGTAAATCATCCACCCAGGTAGCTCCCCTCAGACTGTCCCAAAAGCCATCTAAGACTGCGAGTGATTCATTAGAGCAGACTGCTTGGAATTGTGGAGCCAATTCTTTACCTAAGTCAGGTTGCCAGATACGTCGCATCCATACTGCTTTAACTTGGTCAGTGTTTAGGGAGCGAGTGCCATATTCCAGTTTATGATTGTTCCCAGAGTTACTAAAATTCGCCTCGATTTGTACTGTCATCGGAAACTTATCAGTATCAAGGCGAAATGGCTGTGCGCCTCGTTTTGATACAGCTTCTGCAACTCTATCTATTGTAAAGTAATCACCACTATGGGTGATTAATAAAACCACATCACGGTCAACGTACATAAAATATTTTCATTAGGTTTTTGTATTGTCTCTACTGTCAACTATAAAAAATAAACTTTTTTAATGGGAAGCCAACCCCCAAATGGAGTTGGCAAAGCTAACAGTCTTTTTCTTCTCAGAATATTTTTTAAAACTGCATCTCTGGTGTACTCAAAAGTATGCAGTTATTTTATTTTTGAATTTTTAATGCCTCTGCACTATCCTCGCTGTCTGAAGGAAACTTCAGAGTAACAAATATCTGGTCATCATCAGAGGGATGCTTTTTTGTTACTCCATCTTCTTGATCAGATGGGTACTTCCGAGTTTGGACAAGTTCATCTTTTTCCTTCTTGGTTACACCACAATTTCCCCCACCAATCCCTTCTGATTCTTGATCAGATAGGTCTTCAAAGCTTTGCCCTTCTAAAAATCTGGCAAAGAAAGGTACTGCTTGTGAATTCAGTTTTTCTGATTTGTTTTCAGACATAATTTCTCCTACGGTTAAGTAATGATACATATATACTCATATCAATAATACTACATGTGATTTCATCTATGTAATCATAAAAATTCATTTGTAATTATTTGTAATACTTGTATAAAAATAGTGACTTTATTGTTCCATTTATGGATCATTGGCGTTGCTAATTCCATGTATAAAAATGATTTTGCATAATACCAAAATTCTTGTAGAGACGTAGCAGTGCTACGTCTCTACATCCTTCAATTCAGCAACGCCATTTTTATCTTTTTTACATAAAAGGAGCGATAAAGATTTAACTTAACCTTATCCTTACTTTTATTTGTTCTTAGTTGTCTCAATACTTTTAATGCAATATATTTGATTTAATTATGTAAAAACCCGATTTAATTTTTGAAAAGCTTAACCACTGATAGCTCTGGGTAAGGTAAATCAGACAGAAAGTGTACTTAAAAAATATTAATACATAGCTCTCAGTAGTTGTGTGTGATAAAGCAGGTTTAAAGATTCAGTCTAACCGTTTGGTATTGTGCTAACTAAATCAGGATAAACTCTATGTATCGATTCCAGATCAGTGCATACACACAAACGGGTGAATCCATCGGTCTTGTTGGTTCGACTCCAGAGTTGGGAATGTGGGACATCGTGAAATGTGTCCGCCTGCGTACAAGTGGCGATCGCTATCCTTTATGGTGGACAGATGAAATTGATATTCAACAGCCTTTATCTGGCGATGAACAGATTGAATATAAGTACATACGTCTCGATGCAAAGGGTAAAGCCCAATGGGAGAGCTTACTAGATACAAATCGCTGGATTCCCATTGATCCTAACGATAATTCCAGCACAATTACTGTAGATGATGGGGCATTCGGTTATTTACAACCTTACCCCTTTGGATACATTGAGGAGCCTGCTGTCAAAATGCCCGTGGAAGAAGGGGCTGAAAGGCTCAAAATTCTAGTAATTGGCAGTTCCGTCGCATTAGGTCATAAAGCCTGGTTTTTGAAAGGTTGGGTTTGGCTGTTGGCACAAGCTTTACAGCAAAAATATGGGCATCAACTCGTGAATGTGTCGGAAGTAGGGGCGAATGTCAGCAGAACGATCGCTCGATTTGGCTCAGTTGTCACCCCAGAACAACCTGATGTCGTAATCATTGCCTTGTCTCTGGGTAACGAAGGGTTAGCTTACTGTCCCCCTCACGAACGACGAGCAGTACAACGACGGTTTGAAAGTGGCTTGCAGCAACTTGTAAAAATGACGCGCGACATCGGAGCAATTCCAATTCTGGGCGGAGTCTATCCCAATGGCGATTATTCCCAGGAACATTACTGGCTGATCCAAGATACACACAACCGAATGCTAAGTTGGGGCGTACCTATACTAAATTGGTTGGTAGCTGTGGATGATGGACAAGGACGATGGAAAGCGGGGATATCCTTCGACCCGGCTCACCCGAACACTATCGGTCATAGCTTGATGTATCAGCAGATCGACCAGCACCTCTTCGATATCGACAAAGACAAATTAGCAAAAGAAAAACAAGGCTTTCAGCAACCGAAGGAATTTCCCATTTACTTTGACAATGCGGGCTTTCATGTCTCTGTCTGTATGGAAGAGAAGCGTTTACGGATTGTTAATCTATCACAATACAGCTACACGATCGCTCCCTATTGGCAGGAACTACAAACTGCACTGCAAAGTAAGGCTGGATTGATACCGGGTATCTACATTGCAAAGGATGTTCAACCAAGGACGCTCCCCTTCTTTGTTGTAGAGAATGGCGCGATCGCAACTACAATAAACATTCCCCCTGGTACCAACCTAGAATATAGTGCTGCCTTAAATCTCTTTTCGCCGAACAACGTTTTATTCTATGACGGGCATCTGGGGATTTTGCAAGCGGACGAACGCCACCTCTGGGTAATCAACGAATCAGACAACGAGTACAATATCCAGCCAATGTGGACGGAAGTTTGCAACGCCCTTAAAGCGATGCCATCGGGTGTCTATGAAGATCCGCTTTATCCCGACGCTCCCTTTCGCACGATGATGATTGGCAAGGATGGGCTAGAAAGCCGGGTGAAAGCACCACCGAAGTCTGCGATGCTTTTCCAATACAAATGCAAATTATCAGATATCAGCCGTGTTGCCATTCTTCCCCTTGGCGATCGCTGTGCCGTCCGTATGATGCTATATAAGATGGAGTACGATGGCCCCGCCTTTCCCTTTGATCTAACGCGCACCACCAATATTGGAGATGTCGCGGATGCGATCGAAAACGGTTTTGATGATATGTGGAACCCTGCTTTTCTGCACTACAGTCCCGATGCAGGCAGAATTTACCACAGTAAATGGTCAGGTCTATCCTTTGCCCATGAAGTCGAGGAGACAGATGACCCAACGAGCGATATGTCTCCCGTCCATGAACGGATGCGCGTTCGCTACACGGCACGCTCTGAAAGGTTTTGGTACGCACTGCGGCACTGCGATAAAGTGCTTTTTGTTCGCACAGGAATTAGCGATCGCTCTGGTGTGATAGATTTAGTCAACAAGCTACAAAAACAATGCCAGGGAAAACCATTTCATCTCTTGCTTCTTTCTCCTCAAAGCGATGATAAGTTTTTAAACCTTCCCAATGTGCTGCACTACAATGTCGAGTTTAATCCCGATCGCATGTATGACGATTTGGGACACTGGATGTACTGCACAGAGGTGATGCGAGGAATTCTAGAATCCCTTGGGGTGTCTAGCAAAAACCTCTTTTGGTGTCCGCCTAAAATCCCGAGACTTAATTCAAAAGGGTGAAAAACTAGTCCCAATTATTTTTATAAATTTATGTAAAAAATATTGATGATAAACGTTAGGTTTAATTTAAAAATCTTTATCTAGAGTAAATGAAATATTTTCAAGTTCCACTAACAAGAAATTATTAATTCCAGTTGTTTCCCAGAGGCTCATAAAATCATCTCTATTTATTTTTGAGCCAACAGGTATATGTATACTTTCTTCTTCTAAAGACTTTATTGTTACTAAACTATTACCTATAACTGGAATTGCTTTTCCCATTTTGCCAATCAATATTGATATTAAAACATCTTCTATATTTAAAGGATTATAAGGTAATTGTTCTATACATTCTTGCAAATCTTTGTTATTCCAAACAAGAGATTTAGGTTTTTGATAATAAATTGATTCAGCCTTTTCCTTAGTATACTGATAAGCATCTTGATGCCAGATGCAAGTAGAACCATATTTATCAAAACCTTTTAATGGAAAACCAGGAACATGATCATTAATAAATAACTCCCATATAGCTACTTCAGAAGACCATTTATTTTGTCTTACTAATTGATCGTGAAAATGAGCCTTATTACTAGATGTTACATAATCCCAAGAGTAATTATTTTTTTTATATAATCTTGGATATTTTGCTTCAAACATACAAACTTTTACGGTATTTTTAGCACGGAACAATATAAGTGCATCACATCCAATTGTTTTTTCTAAATTACTATTTAAAATCTGAGACTGGAAACTAAACAATCCTTTTACAAGCTGACTATTGCGTAAAAATAATCTTATATAACTCATTAATGTAGATACATAATCACGCTCATCTACAATGCAACAATCATATATATCTTTTCTAAGATGTTGATCTAAAATATAAACGCCTTTAGCTATAGAACTGTAGGGATAAAAGTTAGGCTGAATAGATATCATAAATATTTTTTTAGTAAATGATTAGAATGTATTATATCTTCAATCTAAATATAAGTTATTTGACATTATGCAATGTTGTTATATTCCAAAACAATCTTAGTGACTAAGGATTTACTTAAGTTTAAGGAATTACGAGGCGAGGTTTGAAACTCCAGGTCTAACCCTCTTCGGGCACTCTGGAGTGAAACCTTAATTTTTCGTTAGTTAACAATGTCGAAAATTCGTTAATTTTTCCAAAACTGATGAAAGAGGGCTAATTAGGCGTTGATGATCGCTATCCTCGAAATAATTCAACCACTGTCGGCTTAGTAACTTTCCCCATAGCGTTGCGTGGTAACTCTTCAACTATCAAAATTTGGGTTGGCACTTTATAGACTGCCAATCGCTCTTTTGCCCAACTCCTTAAAGATTCTAATGTTAAAGGTTGTGACCCTTGCAATACTAACGCCGCACAAACCCGTTCACCCCACTCTGGATCGGCAACCCCAACCACTGCACATTCCTGAATATCTGGATGCGATCGCAATACTTCTTCAATTTCCAGAGCCGAAACTTTATACCCTCCCGTTTTGATAATATCCACACTCATCCGGCCCAGAATGCGGTAGTTGCCATTCTCCACTACTGCGGTATCTCCAGTACGAAACCAGCCATCTTGGAAGGCTTTGGCGGTTGCTTGGGGGTTTTGCCAATATTCTATAAACACTCCAGGCCCTTTAACTTGGATTTCTCCTGGTGTTCCGGCTGGAACTAACTCTCCATTTTCATCTACTAATCTCACTTCAACTTCAGGTAGTGGCTTCCCGACATATCCAGCCAATCGTTCACCGTGTAAAGGGTTCGACAGCGCCATACCGATTTCAGTCATGCCATATCGCTCAAGCAGAAAATGGCCGCTGATGGTTTGCCACTTTTCTAAAACTTGAACTGGTAATGCTGCCGAGCCAGAAACCATCAGGCGCATCTTAGCACAGCCTGCTGACATACTTTTTTGGCGTTCCTTAGAAGCAGTTTCCCAAGTAGCAATTAGCTTTACATAAATTGTTGGTACTGCCATAAATAGGGTTAAGTTACCGTCACAAATTCGGTTCCAAACGGTTTCGGCATCAAACTTACTTAACAGATGACACTCCGCGCCAGCCCATAAAGCACAAGTCAGGACGTTAATAATCCCATGAATATGATGTAGTGGTAGTATATGTAAAATGCGATCGCTTGATCTCCATTCCCAAGCGGTAGTTAAGCTAGTGACTTGCGCTTGAATATTTTGATGGGTTGTAACTACACCTTTGGGTTTACCTGTTGTACCGCTAGTGTAGAGAATTAAGGCGCGTCTAGTAATATCTATCTCTGGGAGACGACCAATATTATATGGGGGCGTTTCTGAGGTGAGGATAAATCTTAAATTGTGTTCTTCGGCAAGCGATGCCTGCGGCGCTAAACTACGCAGTATATCTTCAAAATTAGGATGAGCAATAATAATCGATGCTCCAGAATTGGTAATTACATACTCTAATTCTGGGCGCGGGTGGGAAATACACAGAGGTACAGCTATACCACCAGCCCGCCAAATTCCCCATTGAGTGGCTACATACTCAAACCCAGGCGGGATGAGAAAGGCAACTCGCTGCTCCTGTAAATCTTCTGAATTATTAAGAAGACCTGTTGCTATTTGACCAGAAGTGTGCAGCAAATCTCGATAGGTAAATGCTCTATCTGTTGTAGCAATTGCTGTTTTCTCGTTGTGTTCTTCAGCACGAATAATCAATGGAATATTCACGTTTATTTACCAATTTAGGGTTGATTCAGTCTACTTACAGAAAGCATATAGCAATGTTAAACGAGATTTAAATTTTACTATTTGACCAATGTCTGTAACCTAAAAGACATTACAACCAACGTTGCTTTTTAGCATAAGCAATACTACCAATTACAATTAATGCCATCACGCATATCACAGCAGGATAAAACCAAGGTTGTTCTAATTCCGGCATATATTTGAAGTTCATGCCATAGAAACCAGATATAAAAGTAATTGGTAAAAATATGGTTGAGAGAATAGTTAGACGATTAATTCGTTCACCGGTTTTGCTAGCAATATTATCGCGTTGAATTTCCATTAATTCTGACATCCAGGCTCTCAATGCTTGATATTCTTGCCAAAGTTTATCTACGTGATGAACTAATTCTTGATTGAATAATTCCTTCACTGGTTGGGTTATCCATTGGAAATCTTCGTAATCCATAATAGCCATCAGTGACTTGATGCTTTGAAAATTACGGCGTCCTGAACGAGTCGATTGCCTCATCGTGGCAATTTTTTGGTATGTTAATTCATCACCAGAATTATCTAAAACTTCATCTTCTAAATCATCAAGCTTTCTAGAAATATAGTCAAATACAGTATGGTAATTATTCAAAGTCTCTTTAAAAATAAGATAAAAAACATAGTCAATTCCTAACGTTTCAATATCTTTAGTTCGTTTTTGTAGATTATTAGCTAAAATACTTAAAGCTTTTAATTCAGTGATTTCAAAGGTAATAATAAAATTATTCCCCAGCACAATATTGCCACGAGCAACCTCAAACTCGTGATTTTTTATTTGAGGAGTTAATATTTCATAACTGTCAAATAAACAATCTTCTACGTCTTCATCAATTCCTACAGGGGAATGGTTGAAAACCATATTAACACGCGATGGATTAAGACCAAAGTGCTTAATAATTTTGGCTGTTCCAGTGCGATCGCGGAAGTGAATACAGCGCAACCAAATATTGCGAGAACTATCAATTTGTTTTAGTACCACATCGACATGATTACTGTTGAATAATTCCACTTTGTCTGGATGAAAAGTGATAAGAGTTAACATATAGCCATCCTAATTGAGTCGTGGAAAAACACTATGACTCATGTTGAGCGATAAGTTATTAGTCTACAAGGACACATAAAATGTCAAAGCTTAAGGTTTATTAGGGTGAATAAACATATTGCAATGCGCTTGGTGTTAGTAATATTTTACCCCAAAAGATCCCCCCAACCCCCCTTAAAAAAGGGGGAACTGAATCTAAATTCCCCTTTTTAAGGGTAGTTTACGGGGATCTAAAACGTTTTGCTACCGACTAGAGGACTTTTAAAATATCTCTTAAAATGGTGTTACTGTATTGAGTCATAGCTCAATTTTTTTCTCTTTTTCCAGATTTAGGGCGGCTAGCTTTCGCTGGTACTGAATTATTTTGCAAAATTGCAATTTCTCTTTGTGCATCTTGATAACTATCTTTTTCACCTTGCTGTTGGAATAATTTTGCAGCTTTTCTGAAATCTGCGATCGCTCCCTGTTTATTTTTCTGCTTAGTGCGAATCACGCCCCGGTTATAATAGGCTAAGGCATTGTTAGGATTAATTGCGATCGCTCGTGAATAATCTTGATTTGCAGCTTTTTTATTTCCTAGTTCGAGATAGGCATTACCACGGTTATTATAAGCTGCTAAATTATTAGAATCTAGTTTCAGCGCTTCAGTGTAATCTTCAATAGCGCCTTTATAATCTCCGAAAGAAAAGCGGTGAATACCTCTGTGGATGTAAGCAGCAGTAAATTTAGGATCAATCTGTAAAATAGCGTTGTAATCTTCAGTAGCTTCTAGGTTATCTCCCAGATCGCTGTAAACATCACCACGATTAAGATAAGCTTCGATGTATTTAGGATTGATATTAATTGCGTCTGTATAATCTTTCAAAGCTGCATATTTTTGCTTATTAATAGATTGAGTTAAAGCTCTTTGATAATAAGCTTTAGCATCGGTAGGATTAATTTTAATTACTGTATCAAAATCTTGGATTGCTTCAAGTCTTTGTCTGAGGCGACGGCGAATAATCCCTCGCTGCAAGTAGGCTTCGGTATACTGAGGCTTGAGAGCGATCGCTTTGTTAAAATCTCCAATTGCCCCTTTATTATCCTTCAGTTGAGTACGGGCTAACCCCCGGCCATAGTAAGCATAAGCATCTTTAGAATTTAATTTAATCGCTTGGGTATAGTCTGCGATCGCTTCTTTGTACTTGCCTAATTCAGACAAAGCAAATCCTCGATCAAAATAGGCATTAGCATCTTGAGGATTGAGCAAAATAGCTTGGCTAGAATCTGCTTGTGCTTGCTCGTAATCTCCTAATCGATAATAAGCATCGCCTCGCCTATTATAAGCCAGAGCGTTTTTTGGATCTAATTCAATCGCCTGATTAAAATCTTCAATTGCTCCTTCATAGTTTCCTTCATCATATTTATTGATTCCCTCTTGGTATAATGTTTGTTGGGCATTTATTAGAGGTTTTAGCAACTTCAATTGCCACGCTCCAACGCCAAGTATGATGCAGCTAACTACCCCCGTTAGAACTAATAGTAGTTTTTTCTGATGCTGTTTTTCCCGATCGCGATCAACATTTGTGAGGTTTTTCAGATCGTCTAAAACTTCAGTTGCATACTGGTAACGTTTACGATAGTCAAAACGCACCATTTTATTAATAATTCTGGCTAATTTTCTGTTAATTTTTAAATTTTTGTTCTGCCAAACTGTTTCACCCGTCAGTCGATTTTTGCGAGTTCGCAAATTAGATATATCGTTTTCAGATAAACCTAGAAGTGCTGCGATCGCAACCATACCCAAAGCATATATATCGCTATTGTATTTAAGATTGCCGTTAATTTGTTCTATCGGTATATATTCGAGATTGTTAACGGTATTAGTGATGGCTTGATTAACAGTACTAAAATCAACCAAAATTAACTTTTTATCTGATTCACGACGAATGATATTAGCTGGATTAATATCCCGATGAATCACGCCATAGCTATGTACAATTACCAAAATTTCTAATATATCTGATAAAAGACTAATTACTTGGTCTTCACTCAAAAGTTGCCCCTGGAGAATTTCGTCAGTTAAAGGATTACCGACTATAAATTCTTGGACTACATAAAATTCTTCATTTTCTTCAAAAGAAGTTATAAGCTTTTGAATTTTATCGTTTTCTTGCCCTAATTTTTCTAAAGTTGCTGCCTTGCTGTCATACAAGCGGCGTAGAATTGTTAAAGTTTGAGGACTGCTACTAGCAGAACGTAACTGCTTTACTATAAATTGGCTGCCAGCAATATTAATATCTTCAACTAAATAGGTTTTTACCTTTTCATTATCATTCAGAATTTTTAGTATTCGATAATTTCCATTTAGTAAATGACTATTCATTAATATAAATACAGTTTAATAAATTGTTTTATTATACCTTAGGTGTTTTTACTGGTGATTTTATTTAAAGAAATATTTATTAAAAAAAATAATGCCATTCTGGCAGGTAAAAGTATTAATTATTAGCTAATGTGGCATATTACTACTAATATGGTTCTTAATTAATAAAATATTAAAAACTTAATACGGTTACATATTACCAGACTTGAGTAAAATTTGTACATTAAACGACATTTGGTAAAAGAAGTGAGTAGGTAGGGGGGATATTTTAATCTTGATTTTTTAGCAATCCCCCTCATGACACAATACCGTTGAGTAGAGACGCGAAATTTCGCGTCTCTACATGCTGAAATCAATACCAAAAATCCTTAACCCAAGTGTATTGCCTCATGACACCTAATCCTTCAATGGAGTGGAAAATAGAAGTTTGAGTTATTCATAACCCCATATAGAAGATTGAAAATCAACATATTTGGGCAGAAAAAAGACGTAACTTGATGCTGTGTATCCGCCAATTGCACAGAATTCATATTGAATTCTGGCTCCTAACTCCTGAATTTTTTCTTGTTAAAAATTCCAAATTTAGTTCTACGCTGGCACGACAAATTTCTCACTACCAGCTAGTCCAAAAGCAGCATGAATGACTTGCAAAGCTTTAACACCTTGCTCTTGTGCCACGACACAGCTAATTTTTATTTCTGAGGTAGCAATCATTTGAATATTAATTTGGTGTTCGGCTAGTGCTTCAAACATTTTGGCGGCTACACCTGGTTGTCCCACCATACCTGCACCTACAATACTCACTTTAGCGATCGCACTATCTAAAACAACTTCACCCCATCCTAATTCTGCTGCTACTTGGGTAAGCATTTTTTTTGCACTTTCCCCGTCTATCCGTGAGACTGTAAAAGCAATATCTCGTCTGGGAACACCATCAATCACTCGACAACGCTGAGATTGGATAATCATATCAACGCTGATATTATGCTGCGCTAATAATCCAAACAGCTTCGCCGCCATCCCCGGCCGATCTGGTAATTGACGAATAGCAAGACGCGCTTGGTTCAAATCGAGGGCGACACCACGAACGGGAGAAGTGAGGAGTGGGGAGTGGGGAGTGGGGAGTGGAGAATGGGGCAGGGGGGAGGGTGGAGAGTGAGGAGTTAGGAGTGAGGAGTTAGGAGTGAGGAGTTCTCCCCTGCTCCCTGCTCCCTGCCCCCCTGCCTCTATCTCAAAGGCGCTGCGGAGTGCGTTGACAGCGCGATCGCATTCGGTTGCATTGACTACGCAGCTTACTTTCACCTCGCTGGTGGAAATCATCTGGATGTTCACGCCTGCTTCAGCTAAGGTGGCGAACATCTTTGCAGCTACACCAGGGCGCCCAATCATTCCTGCGCCTGCGATACTGACTTTGGCAATGTTATGTTCTACCATTACCTCGGCTTCGTCAGATTTGGGGTTAGATTGACTCCTCAGTGCTGGGGCGATCGCTGCTGCTACTGCTTCTGCCCGTTTTAGTATTGGTGTAGTAACAGTAAAGGCAATGTCATTACTGTTACCTTCATGAACTGACTGAATAATTAAATCTACATCTACTTTTTGCCGAGAAATTTCGCCAAATAACCTAGCTGCTACGCCTGGTTTATCAGGTACGCGCAACAAAGCCACCTTTGCTTGGTTAGTGTCAAATTCTACAGCATCCACTGGCAGGGCAATTTCTAGATTGATTAGTGATCGCCCTTGGGGTTTGGCTGATGTTACCCAAGTACCAGGAGCATCCGTCCAGCTAGACCTAACTACTAAGGGGACGCCATAGTTACGAGCGATTTCCACAGCGCGGGGATGTAGCACTTTTGCCCCTAAGCTAGCTAGTTCCAACATTTCATCGCAGGTGATGTCATGCATCAACTGGGCTTCGGCAACTAAGCGGGGGTCTGTAGTTAAAATACCAGGAACGTCTGTATAAATTTCACAAAAATTGGCTTGTAATGCGGCTGCGATCGCCACCGCCGATGTGTCAGAACCACCACGCCCCAAAGTTGTAATTTCAATTTCTTCGGCGTTGGATGTGCCTTGAAAGCCTGCTACTACAACTACTTTACCTGTATTTATGTGGCGAGTTAGGCGAGTAGTTTCAATATGTAAAATCCGAGCGCGGCTGTGTTCGGCTTCAGTAACAATTCCTACTTGAGCGCCAGTCATGGAAATTGCTGGTTGTCCGAGTTCCTGCAAAGCCATACTCAGTAAGGCGATGGTAACTTGTTCTCCAGTGGAAAGCAGCATATCCATTTCCCGGCGGTTAGGATTTGAAGAAATTTCATTAGCTAGTTTGACGAGTCCATCGGTGGTTTTGCCCATTGCCGAAACCACTACGACAAGCGAGTTTCCAGCTTTAACAGTTTTGTAAACGCGTTGTGCAACAGCTTGAATACGTTCGACTGAACCGACAGATGTACCACCGTATTTCTGAACTATGAGCGCCATAACTTTTATACAATCAATTGTGTCTGTTTTGCTCAATGCCCCCGCCGCGTTAGGAAGGCTTGAAGATATTAATAGATATTTAGTTTACTAAAAATTGTGTAGCATACCCAATCATAAGTTGATTGTTCAAAGTTTATTGGGATTAGCGATCGCAGCCAAATCATCGGTTACACCACCAATTAGTGGCAAAAACACCTACAAATCAGATCGTGTCACCAATTTGAGAAACATCCTACCAGTTTCTTCCAGAATGAGTGCCAATCACATTGCAATTTAGAAATTTTAAATGGTTGCTTTGCGTACTAGGTATTTATTAACTGTCCCTAGTAATCTATCCCATTAGTTATGAGAGGTAAAAAAGTTCGTAGTCAAGACTTTAGTGCTAGATTCTGAAGCACTGAAGTGCTTACTACAAACTCATTAAATTTAATGCGATAGACCACTAGTTAGTTTTTATTTTGATGACTCTAGATGTCGAGTGTGGTATTAGTCGTATACTGAACACAATAAATCACACAGAAAATTCATAATTAGCAATAAACTAGCGCAAATTTAAAGATGACTTTAAAAATCATTTAATAGATATATTTTGTGAGAAAGTTAATACAAACGTATATTCACTGATTTCAAATTCATGGATTCTTTACCTATCAATTCCTTACTTGAAGAGTTGAAAAACCCCGATGCCACAGTCCGCGAAAAAGCAACCAGAAAAATCTGGCGGATTTGGTTTCAGCAAAAGGGAATTTATGGGCTGGAAATAATCGATCGCAGTCAAAAGTTACTTGATGCAGGTGAAATTACTGAAGCCGAAACAGCACTGACAGCACTAATCAAAGACCAGCCAGATTTTGCAGAAGCTTGGAATCGCAGAGCTTTTCTGTATTACAGTATTGGAGATTATCAAAAATCTTTAGCAGATTGTCAGATGGTTATACAGATAAATCCGATACATTTTGGGGCGCTTCACGGTATGGGTTTGTGTTATGCAGCACTAGGAGAGTATGGTGAAGCTATCAAAGCTTTTAAAGCTGCTTTAGAAATTCAGCCCTATTCGCTAGTGAATCAAAAGTTGATTCTAGAATGTACATTTAGATTCAGTTACAACGGCAAATAGAAGAAAATATCATCCTGTTTTATGAATCCGTCATCATCCTCATCAACAGCAGTTCATCGCCTTAGTCGCCGCAATTTTATTCAATACGGTTCTATCTGGATTAGTAGTAGCTTTATTGCTGGTTGTACTAACAGCAACCAACCATCAACTAGCAATTCTCAGTTGAATAAAGTTACATTTGGCACGAACTGGATAGCACAAGCAGAACACGGAGGATTTTACCAGGCAATCGCCACTGGTATTTATAAAGACTATGGTTTAGATGTCACCATCAAAATGGGTGGCCCCCAGGTTCCCAGTGGTACTCAATTGTTGATGGGGGATGCGGTAGATTTCTTCATGGGTTATGGCATAGATGCCGTGAATGCCATAGCACAAGGTATTCCCAAAATCACAGTCGCAGCAATTTTCCAGAAAGACCCCTGGTGTCTTATTGCACATCCCAACCTAGCAATTAAAACTCTTGCAGACCTCAAAGGCAAACCAATTTATGTCTCTGCTTCTGCTAATATTACCTATTGGCCTTTACTTGAAGCAAAGTATGGTTTTACCGAAGATCAAAAACGCCCTTATAACTTTAATCCGGCTCCTTTTTTGATTGACAAAAGCTCAGCCCAGCAAGGTTATATTACGTCTGAACCCTTTGCTATTGAGAAGCAGGGCGGTTTTCAGCCAGTGGTATTTTTATTAGCAGATTATGGTTATCAACCTTATGCAACTACTATTGAAACCAAAAAAGAACTAGTAGAAAAAAAGCCTGAATTAGTGCAGCGATTTGTTGATGCCTCAATTAAAGGTTGGTATAGCTACCTAGAAAACCCCCAACCAGGGAATCAGTTAATTAAAAAAGATAATCCAGAAATGACGGATGAGCAACTTGTCTATAGCATCCAAAAGCTAAAACAATATGGGATTATCCTTTCTGATGCCGCAGAAAAACAAGGGATTGGCGCGATGAGTGACGCAAAGTGGAAATCACTCTTTGACAGCATGGTTAATACTAAAATTTCTAAATCCAACGTTAACTACAAAGAAGCATACACCTTGCAATTTGTGAATAAAGGGGTAGGCTATTACAAGAAGTAAGCCGCTTGCTATTCTCGAGATTTTTTGAATGAGTCACCATCTCCTTATCACACTCAATCAGATTAGCAAGGTCTACACCAATGGTACTGTTGCCCTGCACGACCTAAATTTAACAATTCCAGAGTCGCAATTTGTCAGTTTAGTTGGCCCCTCCGGGTGCGGTAAAAGTACAGTTTTGCGCCTGATTGCCGGATTGGGGCGCACGAATTCTGGTAGTATTGACTGGGGTATAACTCAGCAAGCAAGAAAACTGGCTTTTGTTTTTCAAGATGCCGCACTCATGCCTTGGGCTAACGTTAGAGAGAATATACGCCTACCGCTAAAGTTAGCGAGAATATCTAAAAAAGATAGCCAAAAATTGGTACACGAGACATTAGAACTGGTAGGATTAAAAGGTTTTGAAGAAAACTATCCCCGCCAGTTATCAGGTGGGATGAAAATGCGGGTATCAATTGCTAGAGCATTAGTTACTCAGCCAAATGTTTTGTTAATGGATGAACCATTTGGCGCATTAGATGAAATTACTCGTAGCAAACTCAATGGTGATTTACTAAATTTGTGGCTTCAACAACGCTGGACGGTGGTTTTTGTTACTCACAATATTTACGAAGCAGTGTACTTATCAAATCGCGTGCTAGTTATGGGGATAAGTCCCGGAAGGATTGTAGCTGATGTAGAAATTGATGTCCCTTACCCCCGTAACGATGACTTTCGCACATCATTGCTGTACAACCAATATTGCCGTGAAATTTCTCAACATCTAGCTAAAGCTATGAGCTTTGCGCCAATTTAAAATTTTTAAGTATATGTTATTCATCCGTCGTAGCCAATCACAAAAAACATCGAGCAAGTTTCTTTCTGCTGAGGTTTTGGCACCGATAGGAGTTGGCATTATAGCATTGTTTTTATGGGATATATTTGTGCGGATAACACATCTACCTCCTTATATTCTCCCTAGCCCTTTATTAGTATTTAAAACTTTAATTACTGACTGGAACGAGCTTTTTGCATCACTATTAATTACGCTGCAAATCACAGTTGTTGCTTTTATTGGTGCGACTATTTCTGGTTTACTAATGGCAATTTTGTTCACCCAGAATAAATGGATTGAACGCAGTTTATTTCCCTATGCAGTAATTTTACAAACAACTCCGATAGTTGCGATCGCACCTCTAATAATCCTCTGGTTAAAAAATAACACTTTCGCCGCCTTAGTTGTTTGTGCCTGGATAGTCGCCTTTTTCCCCATCGTATCCAACACTACACTAGGACTCAACAGCGTTGACCGGAACTTGCTCAACCTATTTCAACTTTACAAAGCTTCTCGCTGGCAAACTCTGCTGTATCTCCGTTTACCTAGCGCCATGCCCTATTTCTTAGGTGGTTTAAAAATTAGCGGTGGTTTAGCATTAATTGGCGCAGTGGTTGCCGAATTTGTTGCTGGTACTGGTGGGGCAAAATCTGGCATTGCTTACCGGATTTTAATTTCCAGCTACAACTTACAAATTCCTCGGATGTTTGCAGCATTATTTCTCACAACTGGGTTGGGTGTATTAATTTTTGTCAGCTTGAGTACCTTATCTGACTTTATATTAAGTAAGTGGCATGAAAGTGCAGTCAAACAAGAAAACTAGGATTTTAAAACGCAAAGGAACGCAAAGGTTTACGCAGAGGAACGCAGAGGAATTAATTCTCTGAGAACCTTTGAGCTTCCCTCTGCGTCAAAAAAAGGATATAAGCTATGACGACATTGAATGCCCTAATTAATTCTCTAGAAGGCATAGAAACCATCACCGACTCCGCCCAAGTCGCCAAATTATCCCAGGATTATCACAGCTTTAGCCCAGTACTTGTGCCGAAACTAGAAGGAAAAGTTGGGGATATTGTAGTGCGTCCCGTCAATGAAGCAGAGGTTTTAAAAGTTGCCGCCGCCTGCGCGAAACACCGTGTACCCGTGACAGTGCGGGGTGCGGGAACTGGAAATTATGGGCAATGCGTACCGTTGCATGGTGGCGTAATTTTAGATATGACGCGGATGCAAGAGATTCTTTGGGTGAAACCGGGGGTGGCGCGGGTAGAAGCTGGGGTGAAGTTGGTGGCTATAGATAAAAAAGCCAGAGAAATCGGCTGGGAAATCCGCATGGCCCCCTCCACATACCGCACAGCAACAATTGGCGGATTTATTGCTGGGGGGAGTGGGGGCATTGGTTCGATACAATATGGATTATTAAGCGATCGCGGTAATATCCTAGCACTGCGAGTGGTAACTGTAGAAGATGAACCCCGTGCGATCGAATTACGCAGTGACGATGTGCAAAAGGTGAATCATGCTTGGGGAATTAATGGCATCATCACCGAAGTCGAAATCCCCTTGGGGCCAGCTTATCCTTGGGCAGAAGTGATTGTCACCTTTGACGACTTTATGAAAGCAGCAAAGTTTGGTCAAGCTGTTGGCAATGCTGATGGCATGATTAAGAAGTTGATTTCTGTATTTGCATCCCCAATTTCCCAATACTTTCATGCCCTACAAGAGTACATTCCTGAAGAAACTCACTCAGTATCTTTGATAATTGCCGAATCGAGTTTGGAATTCTTACCAGGTTTGGTGCAGCAATATGGCGGCAAAATTACTTATGAAAAACCAGCCGAGGAAGCGGGGAAAGGTATACATTTAGGAGAATTTAGCTGGAACCACACTACCTTACATGCCCGGAGTGTAGATACTGGTGTTACCTATTTACAAAGTATGTTTCCTCGTGACCGCAGTTTGCAACTAGTACAGCAGATGTATCATCATTTCGGCGATGAGGTAATGATGCATTTGGAATTTTTTCGCGTGAACGGTGCGGTAGTTCCTGGTGCATTGCAACTTGTGCGCTACACCACCGAAGAACGTCTTAATGAGATTATCTGCTATCACGAAGAACACGGTGTGAGTATTGCCAATCCCCACACGTATATTATTGAAGACGGCGGCAGAAAAGTTGTTGATCCTGAGCAGTTAAAATTTAAGGAAATAGTTGATCCATATCGGTTGATGAATCCTGGTAAAAGCAAAGTTATTCAATTGCAAATTCAAAATTAGCAATCTATAAAAAACACATATCAGAATTTTTTCTGTATATTTGTGTAACTTGTATTCAAAAAACTAGTTGTAAGACGTTTATAATTTGTGGTTTGATTTTAAGAGCCGTGGGGATAACCCAAAATCCACCATTCCAAAATCGCCCATGATTGAAATTGACGGTTCCTACGGAGAGGGAGGCGGACAAGTTCTTCGCACTTCCTTAAGTCTAGCGGCCATCACTGGCGAACCCATACGAATTTCAGGCATTCGCGCTGGACGCAAAAAACCAGGATTAGCAGCACAACACTTAACAGCAGTTCGGGCTGCGGCGAGAATTTGTAATGCCCAACTACAAGGTGATGCTTTGGGTTCAATGCTGCTGGAATTCATCCCAGGTAGTGCTGTGCAAGCTGGAACTTATACCTTTGATGTTAGTAAAGCACAAGTTGGTGGTTCCGCGGGTGCGATCGCTCTAGTTTTACAGACAATTCTTTTACCTTTGGCACTAGCATCTGGCAATTCTCAAGTAACACTAAAGGGTGGAACTCATGTAAACTTTAGCCCGACAGTGACGTACATTGAGCAAGTTTATTTGCCGATATTGCAACGCATGGGTGTACAAGCCCAAGTCAAGTTAGGCGCTTGGGGGTGGTTTCCCAAAGGTGGCGGAGAGGTACAGTTGCAGATAGATGGCGGTGGTAAACTCAACGGGATTAACTTGCTAGAACGGGGAAATTTACAACAGGTGCGAGGGCTAGCAGTGGTAACAGAATTGCCTTCGCATATTCCCCAACGGATGGCGAATCGTGCCGAGAATTTGTTAAGGGAAGCCCATTTGAAAGTTGCTGTACACGCTTTGCGAGAAAGAGGTATAGCACCTGGGGCAGGTATTTTTTTAACTGCCCAGTATCAGAACAGCTTGACTGGCTTTGGTGGATTTGGGCGATTACGGTTATCGGCGGAAACAGTTGCAGAAATTGCTTGTCAGCAACTGCTTGAGTTTCATCATACTGGTGCAGCAGTAGATGAACACTTAGCAGACCAGTTATTATTGCCAGCTGCTTTAGCTTTACAAGAAAGTCACTACCGGGTGGCTGAGGTAAGTAGACATTTGACGACGAATGCAGCCGTAATTGAACAATTTGGGTTGGCGCAGATTAGGGTAAGTGAAGCTGAGAAAATCGTGTCGGTAATCCCTGTAATTGGTGGATAAGATTAAAGACTAAGTTGAGGTGTACATCTGCATAGAAATTTGCCTCATTTCCAAAAGTGAGAATGAGGCAAAGGTGTTTTATTTAAGCGGAGACAGAAAACTTTTGATAGTTTATTTAAGAGGATTTGCAATCAAACTTGTAACCTGTATGTGTTGTAACAATTAGCAACCATCCAATTTACAAGGCAATGCAAATGTAGTTGAGACTGAGTTCAGTTGTCTCTGATACTTGCTCTTTAATTAATTATGAAATAGAGCGTTTGAATTTACCTCTATCAAAGGCATATATGTAGGTTAAGTCAGTTTGCGATCGCAAATACAAGAAATTAGGTATTGGGCTTAGGCTGACATCAATTGCTGAAGGCGCTGTGGTTCCTCTCCTAGCCAATCTGGATTTTGAGCAGTGCTATCGAAAATTGATGAGGTTTTGAAAGGCTCAAACTTACCGCGTGATGCCGCTTCTGCCGTTTTTGCTAAAAGCGATCGCACTTGCTGGTCATTCATTGGCTGGAACGTCCGCACTGCTTCAAAAGTTTGCTCTAGAATCTCCATGTTGTCAATTCCGGTAATCACAACTGATGTGGGCAGATTCAAAGCATAGTGTAAACATTCAATTGGCGTTACAGTATTTGACCTTAAAATAATACCGTTTCCCAAGCTTTTCATTCCCAGAACGCCAATGTTTTGTTTAACCAGTTCTGGCACAACCAGCTTTTCAAAGCTCCGGTAGTGGGCATCCATTACATTGAGCGGCATCTGCGCCGTATCAAATTTAAACCCGTTAGCAGCTGCAACTTCCAGCATGTGCAGATGAACATAGGGGTCTTTATGCCCAGTGAAACCAATATATCGGAGTTTGCCAGCTTCTCGTGCTTCAATCAAGGCAGCATTCGCCCCTTCTTCATCAAAAACTCGATGTGGGTCTTCGTGTCGAAGAATTTCGTGGTGCTGAACGAGATCGATGCAATCAACTTGCAAGCGTTGGAGTGATTCGTCTAGCTGTTTTGCGGCTACTTTTTTAGAGCGACCATCGATTTTCGTCATCAAGAACACTTTATCTCGATAGCCATCACGCAGCGCCTTTCCCATGCGAATCTCGCTGACTCCACCGTTGTAATCCCAACTGTTATCCATAAAGGTAATGCCACGATCAATGGCTGTTCTAACAATTCGGATACCTAGTTCCTCATCAACGTGCTTCAAGGCGATGTGCCAACCACCCAATCCAATGGCGGAAACTTTTTCTCTTGTACTGCCGAGAACTCGGTATAGCATTTCTGAATTTGACGTAGTTTCTGCCATCTATTCTCCAAGTCTTTCAACTATTACTTAAATACATATAGATATGTGCTAATTCAAACACAAAGATGAGTTGATAATATCTTGCTGAAGATACACTTTTCAACACGATCAAGAAATTATAGAAGAAGTCAAAATACCGATGGCAATTTGGAATGTATGAGATAAACACCAATACACGGCAAAGCGACCATACGAGCATCTTGGTATTCAAAATAAAACCGTTATGTAACAAGTACTAACGGTCAGCTAAATATATTCAAGTTTTGTTTCAATTCTAAATTTTGCACTATTACCAACTAGTTTTGGCAACAAGAGAAACTAGTGGAATCTCTTCAAATCTACTGTTCTTTTTTGTTGTAATATTACCCCGATATAAGCGATCGCTTTGGATCAAAATCCCATTAATGGGACACGGCAAACCGTGCCCCTATTAAGGCTTCATACCAGTACCTATGGGGTGTCTAGTAAATTAGCTGTTGCGGGTGAGTCGGTACAGGGCATTTGTACTGTGGAGTGGTGGAATAAAGTTTCCAGATAGACTCGAGCAGCACGGCGATCGCTATCTCCATTTTGGAGTAAAAACAATGATAGCGCCGCCGTCAATACTCTGTTTTCATCCCAATCAGGATGGGTTTCTAAGTAGTTTTTTAAGGATTCGTGGAGTGTTTCAGGAATTTCTGTAAAGATGCTAACCGTTGCTTTCATGAGATTTTCCTCCTATGAGGATAATCAAGAGGGACAAGTTGCTTGCGCTGAAGCGGCTTATGGCTACTTCACACGCCCTTTCGCCAGCCCGTCAATCTACGCTTACATCTGGTGGTAATATATTTTACACATTTGATGCCAACGGTTGAACGGATTACAAAAGCAAGCCGAATCATTGTGCGCCAAGAGGGGGTGGGTTTGTCAATGCTGCGAAATGTTAAAAACGAGTGTATAAAAAATAATTGCGAACGCTACAATAGGTATTTAAAGCCATTTTTCGTTACGTAACTTTATAAGAACTCAGTCCTTTAAGTTCCTTCCTACTGTTTATCAACAATCCCCAACAGGAGAGTAAGAAGCCCATTAGCTCGTAGAGAACCTGTGGAAAACTGTTAAAATCCCTGTGGAAACCCTGTGGAATGAGTGAGGAAAATAGCAGCCAATGATAAGAATTACAAAAATGTCACGAAGCCATGACATTTAAACTTATGAAATTAGCTTCGCAATCGCAGCTATCATCGTGGCTGCCTTCGATACATCCCCAGGTATGGATTTTTGCAATTGGTAGATTTCTATCGGAAGTTGGTACTGGCTGTACGCTGTTTTACGCCCCGATCTTTTTTGTCAATCAAGTTGGTTTATCTGCAACCAGTGTTGGGGTAGCCTTGGGTAGCGCTTCGATTTCCGGCGTTGTAGGGCGGATTGTAGGTGGTTCTTTGGCTGATTCTGAACACTGGGGACGCCGCCGCACTTTATTGCTAGCCACGGTGATTTCTGCGATTGGTTCTCTGGTTTTAGCAGCTACTGATAATTTTACGATTTTGGTAATTGGTAGCTTGATTAGTGGTTTAGGGATAGGTTTCTATTGGCCTGCTGCTGAATCTGTTGTTGCTGACGCTAGTCAGATTGACAATCGCCGCGAAACTTTTGCGATCGCTCGCCTAGCTGATAATCTTGGGTTAGCGATCGGAATTATGCTGGCGGGTTTTTTGATCTCAGTAATTGGGAGTTATCGATGGCTTTTTGTGATTGATGCCATCTCTTTTTTAGTGTTTTTTGGGGTTATCTATGTAGGAATTAGTAAAACTGAACAACAGCAGATAGAAGAATCTGAAAAGACAGAACTTTTTGCTTCTTGGATAGCAGTATTAAAAGATGGCCGTTTCCTAGTTTATATAGCAGTTAATATATTTTTCACAATCTATATTTCTCAAATTCACAGTACTTTGCCGCTTTTCTTCAAAAACTTTGTTATAAAAAGTACTAGCGAAGGATTTGCTCAAACTACGATTAGCGTTTTATTTGCTTGGCATCTGGTGTTTGCCATTATCTGCCAGTTACCTGTAACTAGCATTTTAAAACGCTGCTCACACACACTCGCGCTTACTGTTTCTGCTATTTTCTGGGCAGTTGGTTTTGGCCTGATTTGGGTAAGCGGCATTGCCCCATCTGATAATCTGGTTTGGGCAATAGTGGCATTAGGAGTATTTGCTGTAGCGATTGTCTCCTATACCCCATCTGCTGCCTCTTTAGTAACTGAGTTAGCCCCGGAAAATCAACGCGGAGTTTATTTTTCCATCAATGCTTTGTGCTGGGCTGTTGGCTCATTTATTGGTCATCCCTTGGGTGGATGGGCATTAGATCAACCAGAAATTATTACCAATAGTTACTGGCTATGCTTCATCTTGAGTGTAGCGATCGCTGTGGCAATTTTACAGTATCTCAATCGAATTTTGTCTGAGTAGAGGCGCTTATTTAGGCAGGGGAGCAGGAGGCAGAAGAGGCAAGAGAGCAGGGAGCAGGGGGCAGAGAGCAGAGGAGAAAGAATACTGGAATTTTCCTGCAAAAAGGGTTTCATCTCAAGTCCGGTTAATCTATGATTACCGCATCTCTGCAAAAATCAAAAAAGCCTCTTTCCTCCTGCTCCCTGCTCCCTGCCCCCTTTCCTTTTCATTGACGACGTTCTTGCAACTTGCGATATACAGATTTTAAATCAACTTGATGGTGAGCTAAGGCAACCAAAGTATGATACAGCAAATCAGCCACTTCACCTGCGATCGCATCTGCTTCATCATCCTTAAAAGCCATTACCACCTCGGCGGTTTCCTCACCAATCTTTTTCAATATTTTGTTATCACCACCTGCGAATAGTTTACAGGTGTAAGAGCTTTCTGTCGGATTATCGCGGCGATCGCATATTATTTGAAACAATTGCGACAATGTATCCCCTGGTGGTGGGGCAATTTTCCCTTCTATTTGGTGAAAGCAACTGCGTTCTCCAGTGTGGCAGGCAATATCTCCTAATTGCTCTACCCCGATGAGCAGCGCATCACTATCACAGTCATAACGGATACTTTGCACTTTTTGAATATGCCCAGAAGTCGCCCCCTTGTGCCACAATTCTTGCCGGGAACGACTCCAAAACCAAGTTTCTTCAGTTTCTAAAGTTTTTTGTAACGACTCCTGATTCATCCACGCCATCATCAGGACAGTACCATCCAAATAATCTTGAACAATTGCAGGTACTAGACCCCGTTCATCGTAGCGAATTTCCTCAACAGGGATAGCGTTATGCAGAGAGTGCGAATCGTTAGAAGACATACCAGCTAGTTTGCTCTAATGAGAATAATTCATGGATTCACGATACCATTCTCAATAGGGCAACTGGCATGTTTTTTTGAATTGAACTATTTTATCTAGCTCTAAACAAGAACATTCCGTTCCATAGCAGACTGCATCTTTACAGCACTCAAAGCGACTTTGTGAGCTTTTGAGGCTTCACCATACCAATGGATCGCCGAATTAAAAGCTGCTCGGTAAAGATCCTGGTATGCTTCAGATAATCGAGTTTGAATATCTAGAGGTAAATCTTTATTCGAGTTGTATAACATATTATTATTTTTTGGTTCAGCTATGTATATAGGATAGAAATTCTGAGTAGTTTTTGAAACTATCCTAAGATAGAGCTTTTTATTGCCCACTGTTAGGAGAGAACCTTGGTAAATACCACAATTAAAACAACAAAATCACAAGAAATCTTCGCTGCTGCTCAAAACCTCATGCCCGGAGGAGTCAGTTCTCCGGTTCGTGCCTTTAAGTCTGTGGGCGGACAACCCATCGTTTTTGATCGTGTTAAAGGCGCATATATTTGGGATGTAGATGGCAACCAATATATAGATTATGTAGGTACTTGGGGGCCAGCGATTTGCGGTCATGCTCATCCAGAAGTAATTGCAGCTTTGCATGAAGCTTTAGAAAAAGGCACGAGTTTCGGCGCTCCCTCAGTCCTAGAAAATGTTTTGGCAGAAATGGTTATCGATGCCGTTCCTAGCATCGAAATGGTTAGATTTGTTAACTCTGGAACTGAAGCCTGCATGGGAGTTTTGCGACTTATGCGGGCTTTCACAAAAAGAGACAAAATCATCAAGTTTGAAGGCTGCTATCACGGACATGCCGATACGTTTCTAGTAAAGGCGGGTTCTGGTGTTGCTACACTTGGCTTGCCAGACTCCCCAGGAGTTCCAAAATCGGCAACTAGCACCACTCTCACTGCGCCTTTTAATGACTTAGAATCCGTCAAAGCCTTGTTTAAAGAAAACCGTGACGAGATTGCTGGTGTAATTCTTGAGCCAGTTGTCGGTAATGCTGGATTTATTGCACCTGACGCTGGCTTCCTAGAAGGATTACGAGAACTGACTCACGAACATGGAGCATTATTGGTATTTGACGAAGTGATGACAGGCTTCCGTATTGCTTACGGTGGCGCTCAGGAAAAATTTGGTGTTACTCCCGACTTAACGACTTTGGGTAAAGTAATTGGTGGTGGGTTGCCAGTAGGAGCTTATGGCGGTCGCCGAGATATTATGTCAATGGTTGCCCCCGCCGGCCCCGTATATCAAGCTGGCACTCTTTCTGGTAATCCTTTGGCGATGACTGCTGGTATTAAGACTTTAGAATTGCTGCAAAAGCCAGGTACTTACGAGTATCTTGAGCGGATTACTAAGAAGTTAGCAGATGGTTTACTGCAAATTGCCAAAGAAACTGGTCATGCGGCTTGCGGTGGTCAAATCAGCGCCATGTTTGGCTTATTCTTTACCTCTGGCCCAGTTCATAACTACGAAGATGCCAAAAACTCTGATACAGCCAAATTTGGACGTTTCCATCGGGGGATGTTAGAGCGTGGTGTTTACTTAGCACCTTCTCAATTTGAAGCTGGGTTTACATCTTTTGCTCACACTGAAGAAGACATTGAGCAGACTTTAGCAGTTGCACGGGATGTAATGTCTAGCCTTGCGAACTAAAGGTGCGTAGTCTGTCAGTTTTGTAATTGAGGGGTAAATAAGTTTGTAGTAAAGATTTTAGTCCTTGTTTTTTAAGCACTAAAGTGCTTACTACAAACCCTCAAAACTCGCTTGACAGACTACCAATGGTCTGTACCATAAGTTCTGATTATTAGTTTATTTGTTACCAAAACCCTGTAGAGACGCGAAATTTCGCGTCTCTACAATCCCGCAAAATTAATGGGACAGACCACTAATCTGCTCTAGTTGTACTGATATCTCAAAACTACAAGTCAGGAGGCAAAATTACCTGATCGATTGCGTGGATTACACCATTAGTGCCTGTGATATCTGCCTGTGTCACTTTAGCATCATTGACAGTTACACCGGTGGTAGGATCAACTTTAACGTTGATTGCGCCACCTTCAAGGCTTTTAACTTCACCAGATTTCAAATCGGTGGACAATACCTTACCAGGTACTACATGGTAAGTTAAAATCTTGATCAATACTTCTTTGTTAGCTGGTTTTAACAATTCTTGCAAAGCATCTTGTGGCAACTTAGCAAAAGCTGCATCAGTAGGCGCAAAAATGGTAAAGTTATCTTTGCCTTGCAAAGTTCCAGTCAACCCTGCTGCTTTCAAAGCCTTAGTTAAGGTTGTAAAGGAAGCGTTTGACTCTGCCAAACCTAACAAGTTTTTACCTTGATTGCCGCTTGCTCCTGGTGCTGATGGAGTTGGAGCAGGTGTTTGAGAGGGTTGAGTTCCTGGGGTAGGAGGTAGGGGGCGGGGTGGAACTTCACCAGGTGTAACACTACTACCACCACGATTATAGGGTGGCTCGTTGAAAATACTTGGTCTAGGATTTGTTACACTACCTTTCTGTGCTACTTGCTTACGTTTGGTATTGCCCTTTTCTATTTCGGAAGCAGCTTCAACAGGTGTGTATTGAGTGTTGACTTGAAGACGTTGACCCTTATTATAGGGGGCTTCGTTAAAAATACTGGGGTTAGGATTTAGTGCTTCTTTAGCTTCAGATGGTAAAGTAATAACCAGGCTGAAACTACTAAATCCTGCTATGCCTGCCAACGTGATCAGCAATTTGCTGTAATTTGTCTTCATAAATTTTGTTTGTTTTTTTGTTCACACATTACATAAAGATTTATAACATTTTGCTATACACAAAATCTAACCTAAGAGCGAAGAAAAATTTTGTCCCAGAAGAGTTTGTGCCGATCAGGTAAAATATCAAACTCGGCTTGCGCTAAGAATTATGAAATATATTTAGCATATATTTTATATGATGATTATATTTTTTCCCTCATATCAAAAAGAGTTAAAAAGCCTCCTAGCTGTAGAGTGAACTTTCAGAAAGTATGAAAATCTCACATCTACAAGGTATGAGTTAAAATAAGTTAGCATCAGTATTTTATTTAACTAAGAGTAAAATTATATACAATTATACGCAAGAAAATAGGTGATTAAAAAGTACTGAACCCCATAAGTAATAAGGGGATATCTCTGAATTAAACATTGATTATTCAACAAAAGCACAGAAATTAATTACCTAGATATCTAACTTAGTCTAAACAGTGGCAAAAATTAAAGTAACTGCTGAAGACCTACAACTGAGCGGTTAAATTTATCTATGTATGCTAAATTTAATTATTTAATATTTTAATCAGAAAATAATGCTTTTTAATTCGATGATTTTGCTAAAAATCAGGCATAAGTTCAACCAAAATCTCAATTAGATAGCCAAAAAGTAAATAATGTAAAGAAAAATTACTTTAACTAAAGATACAATTGTAAAGTTAAGAAGTTGACCAGTTATAAGGTATACAACATGCTGGAATTATACCAATGGGAACTATCTCAATACTCAGAGAAAGTGCGCCTAATTCTAGATTTTAAAGGACTAGATTACCGCAAAATAGAGGTTACGCCTGGGATTGGACAGGTAGAACTATTCCGGCTGACTGGTCAGAAACAAGTCCCGGTATTAAAGGATCGTAATAGATATATTGCGGATTCTACGGAAATAGCTAAGTATTTAGACTTAGAGTATCCCGATCGCCCAATAATACCGCAAGATCCCAAAAAACGGGGTTTAACTTTATTAATAGAAGAATGGGCGGATGAGTCTATAGGCATCAAAGGTCGCAAAGCACTATTTGCAGCCATAAGTCAAGACCAAAATTTCCGCAAGTCTTTATTACCTACCTCAACACCAGATATATTTAAAAGTCTGGTTGAAGGAGTACCCACTGACTTCCTGTCAGTATTGGGTTTTGGGGTAGGTTATAGTCCAGATGTGATAAAGTCAGCGATCGCATCTTTAAAACAAGACTTGGAAGCGCTAACGTTATTATTGGCAGATAGTCCTTATTTAACAGGAGATGAGCCGACTTTAGCTGACTTGGCAGTAGCTGGTTTATCGATATTGCTCAAGTTCCCCCCTGGCCCCTATCTGGATTTACCAGCTTCTATTAGAGGTAAAGGATTACCAATCTTTTCCGAGAATATAGATTATGAACCATTCTTTACCTGGCGCGATCGCCTTTACGCCCAATTCCGCAAACCATTAATCAGTACCACTCCCCCAACAGGAAGTGCGCCAACTTCGATTCAGATTGACTAGGTAATGGGCATTGGGCATTGGGCATTGGGCATTGGGTATGGAGGAAAATAACTAATGACTAATGACAAATGACAAATGACTAATCAGATGAATTCAGCACAGCCATTAGGTTCGGTCATTCAAGGTTCTCTAACTGAAGGCTTAGAAGTACGATTGCATCCCGACATTTCTGTAGAAGATATGCGGGTGGGTAAATTTCTTATTGTGCAAGGGATGCGATCGCGCTTTTTTTGTATGCTGACAGATGTAGCATTGGGGGCTGCTAATGCCCGAATTATTGCTAATCCCCCTAATTGGGAAGACACCTTTTTACGAGATGTTTTAGCCGGAAGTGGTACTTATGGTACTATCAACCTCGCACCGATGTTGATGTTCACTCCCGAATCGGAAGAATCTTTCTCTCCAACAAATGGCACGACAAATCCCTTTCTCTCATCGGTGACAGGTTTGGCTTCATTTGTGCCACAAACCAGCACTACAATGGAATTGTTGCCTGTTAAAACTATTCCTAGCCACTTTAGCCAAGTTTACGATGCAAGTGTTGACGATTTTCGCCGGGTGTTTGGTTGGGAAGATGACCCCCAAAGGCGTAATTTTTCCATCGGTAAACCTTTAGATATGGATGTGCCCGTTTGCATCGATTTAAACCGCTTCGTGGAACGGAGTAATGGGGTTTTTGGAAAATCTGGTACTGGTAAATCCTTCCTAACACGGTTACTTTTAGCTGGCGTTATCCGTAAAAGTGCAGCAGTAAACTTGATTTTTGATATGCACTCTGAGTATGGCTGGGAAGCCGTCGCAGAAGGGAAGAACGTAAATACAGTTAAAGGTTTAAAACAATTATTTCCTAGCAAGGTAGAAGTTTACACCCTCGACCCAGAATCGACAAAGCGCCGGGGTGTGCGTGATGCTCAAGAACTCTATTTGAGTTATGAGCAAATTGAAGTTGAAGATATTAAGTTATGTAGCCGAGATTTAGGACTCTCTGACGCAGCTTTGGATAATGCCAATATTCTGTATAGCGAGTTTGGCAAGTCTTGGATTGTCCAGTTGCTGAACATGACTAACGAAGAAATCGAGATGTTCTGCGAGGAGAAGCGCGGACACAAAGGCTCGATTATGGCATTGCAGCGCAAACTCTTGCGGATGGATAGCTTGAAGTATATGCGAGCAGTTTGCCCCCAAAATTACATTAGTAAAATTGTTCAGTGTCTGGAAGCTGGGAAGAATGTTGTGATAGAATTTGGTTCCCAGTCTAATATGCTCTCTTATATGTTGGTGACGAATATGATCACCCGACGTATCCACGAGCATTACGTCAAAAAGGCAGATAAATTCCTGCAAAGCAAGAACCCGAACGATCGCCCCACGCCATTGATGATTACTATTGAAGAGGCGCACCGTTTCCTTGACCCGGCTATCGTACAAAGTACTATCTTTGGGACTATCGCTAGGGAACTGCGAAAGTATTTCGTCACACTTTTGGTAGTTGATCAACGTCCATCGGGTATTGATAATGAAGTCATGTCCCAGATTGGGACTCGGATTACCGCTTTGCTTAATGATGAAAAAGACATTGACGCGATTTTTACGGGTGTATCTGGTGGTGGCGGACTGCGATCGGTATTGGCAAAGTTAGACTCTAAGCAACAAGCTTTAATTTTGGGTCATGCTGTTCCTATGCCAGTAGTAGTACGTACCCGTCCTTACGACGCAACTTTTTACGAAGAAATTGGTGAACCAGCCTGGGAAGAAAAACCTGACGCAGAAGTATTTGCTGCTGCTGAACTAGCCAAGGCTGACCTGGGATTCTAGATAGTCATTGGTCATTTGTTATTTTCCCAATGCCCTATGTCCAATGCCCCATGCCCAATTCGTAACATCCCTCCATTATCGCAAGAAATTAAGTTCGGTTATCCGGCTAGTTTTGGGCAACAGAAGAGAGGTTTTTAGCGTCACTATAGATATAGTCAGTAATTTCAAGGAAGTTTATTTTTTTTTGGCAAATCGGCAATTTTGAATTATAATTAAAGATTTTATCTTAAAATACTTTACTATTTGCCTGATTTATCGTACTATAAAGTAAATGGAACTCATACCGACTTCGGATTTCCAGTTGCTATTAGCAACTGCCTAAAAGAAGAATTCTCCAAAACAACCAACGTGCTTATATAGAAATTGAAAATTTAAGAGATTGAAAATTTAGGGAAGGTAGGGGAACCTATTATTGGGAGTTTACGTCTCAACAACGGCTAGGTCAATTGATAATTACTTTTGATAGCTCCCGATATTTCGTGATAGATGTACTACCTTTCTCCACCGAATTTAGTAAGAAAATATACATTGTGTTTACGGAGTAGAGGATAACACATCAATGCCTACTGTCAACACCCAAACGGAAAACCTCAATACCAAATTCACGGCTGATATGGTGCGAACCTATCTGCGAGAAATTGGTCGTGTACCACTGCTAACCCGTGAACAAGAGATTGTCTATGGAAAGCAGGTGCAACAAATGATGAAGTTCATCGACGCCAAAGAAGCTTTAGCGAAGAAACTGCACCGCGAACCGGATATGTCAGAATGGGCTGACCACGTTCAACAATCGGAAACTGAGATCCAACAAACGGTAGCGCAAGGTAAGCGGGCGAAGCAAAAAATGATCGAAGCGAATTTGCGCTTGGTCGTTGCTATTGCTAAAAAGTACCAAAAGCGGAATATGGAGTTTCTGGATTTAATCCAGGAAGGAACACTAGGATTAGAGAGAGGTGTAGAGAAATTTGACCCAATGAGGGGTTATAAGTTCTCAACTTACGCTTACTGGTGGATTCGCCAAGCAATTACCCGTGCGATCGCTCAACAAGGTCGTACCATCCGCTTACCAATCCACATTACCGAAAAACTGAATAAAATCAAGAAAGTGCAGCGCGAATTAGCTCAAACTTTGGGGCGATCGCCTACTCCAGCCGAAATTGCTAAAGAACTGGAAATAGAACCTGCTCAGATCCGCGAGTACCTGAACATGGCACGTCAACCAGTCTCTTTGGATGTTAAAGTTGGCGATAACCAGGATACTGAGTTGCAAGAAATGCTCGAAGATGATGGCCCGTCACCAGAGTATTACACCAACCAGGAATTCTTACGCCAAGACTTGAACAACCTCCTAGCAGAACTAACTCCGCAACAGCGACAAGTTTTAGCCCTGCGTTTTGGTTTAGAAGATGGTAACGAAATGTCATTGGCGAAAGTGGGTGAGAGATTGAATCTCAGCCGTGAACGCGTCCGTCAGTTAGAGCATCAAGCTTTGGCTCATCTGCGTCGCCGTCGTGCCAATGTTAAAGAATACGTTGCTAGTTAAAATGAGAGACGCGAAATGCCGCGTCTTTCCACCACCTTGGTGATGCGCCTCCTGAATTCAGGGGGCTATTTTTTTATGGTGATAACCCAATTACGCTAGGTCGAATGCGATCGCATTGTCACCGGATGTAAGCCTATCATTAAATTACCAAAATCCGGCAAGACTCTAAAATAGGAGCATAAAGGCACATACTATGGTAAATAGTATATATGAATATTTCCTTTACTCCAGAATTAGAGCAATTTATCCAAAGTCAAGTTGCCAGTGGTAAGTATGCCTCCACAGAGGAAGTGATTGTTGCGGGTATTAAACTGCTGGAGGAAACTGAATCTATTTATAAGGGTAGATTTGATGAATTGCGACGAGAAATCATGGTTGGGGTAGAAGCTTCGGAACGTGGGGAAGTTATTGACGGAGAAACGGTTTTTCATCAACTAGAACAGAAGCTACAGCAGCGTCGTCAGCAGACTGGTGAATGAGCAATATTTGTAGATTTACTGCTCCTGCAAGTCGGGATATTGAAAGCATTATTGATTATGTTGCTGACAACAGTAGTTTTGATGCTGTGAACTTTTACCTTTGTTACGTAGCTTTCCTGTAGATGATTATCTGATTTTCTATCGTGCGATGTCTACGACGGGCTACGCCTACGCAAGCAAGCTTTCGGTTCAATGATATACCAAAATGAATGCGTGAATTACTCAAATGAGAAAACATTCAGGCAATTGAAAAAGTAAAAGCTGCTTTTGTTTGTGGAAAACACTAAAATGCGAAATCAAAAGCTGCTTTTGAAGAAGTAAAAGCTGCTTTTGTTTGCGGAAAACACCAAAATGCGAAATTAAAAGCTGCTTTTGAAAAAGCAAAAGCTGCTTTTGTTTGTGGAAAACACTAAAATGCGAAATCAAAAGCTGCTTTTGAAGAAGTAAAAGCTTCTTTTGAGTAAGCAATCAAGCATTTTTACTTAATTTAATATGAATTTTAGTTTAGACGAATCGCGTGTCTAAGTTTTAGGATGGTACACTTTGCCGAAAAGTCAAAATTTTACTGTGGTGCGGAGAGGCGATGCCTGCGGCGGGCTTCGCCTACGCGAAGATATGCTAAATTGTCACGAGTAGTAACAGTATTAGGATGATTTACCCCTAACTGTCGCTCAAGAATATCCAAAGCTTGCAGGTACAGAAGTTCGGCTTCGCTGTATCTGCCTTGGGATTCGTAGAGATTAGCTAAGTTGTTGAGGCTAGCGGCGACATCTGGATGTTCATCACCCAGCAGTTGACGCTTGAGTGCCAAAGCTTGGATGAAAAGGGGTTCGGCTTCGCTGTATCTGCCTTGAGAGTAGTAGAGTAATGCTAAGTTGTTGAGGCTAGCGGCGACATTAGGATGTTCATCACCCAGCAGTTGACGCCTGAGTGCCAAAGCCTGGATGAAAAGGGGTTCGGCTTCGCTGTATCTGCCTTGGGAGTTGTAGAGATTAGCTAAGTTGTTAAGGCTAGTGGCGACATCTGGATGTTCATCACCCAGCAGTTGACGCCTGAGTACCAAAGCTTGGATGAAAAGGGGTTCGGCTTCGCTGTATCTGCCTTG
>NZ_JAVRBS010000041.1:34691-60081 GCF_034531155.1 Nostoc sp. ChiVER01
GCCTGAGTACCAAAGCTTGGATGAAAAGGGGTTCGGCTTCGCTGTATCTGCCTTGAGAGTAGTAGAGTAATGCTAAGTTGTTGAGGCTAGCGGCGACATTAGGATGTTCATCACCCAGCAGTTGACGCCTGAGTGCCAAAGCCTGGATGAAAAGGGGTTCGGCTTCGCTGTATCTGCCTTGGGAGTTGTAGAGATTAGCTAAGTTGTTAAGGCTAGTGGCGACATCTGGATGTTCATCACCCAGCAGTTGACGCCTGAGTACCAAAGCTTGGATGAAAAGGGGTTCGGCTTCGCTGTATCTGCCTTGGGATTCGTAGAGATTAGCTAAGTTGTTGAGGCTAGCGGCGACATCTGGATGTTCATCACCCAGCAGTTGACGCTTGAGTGCCAAAGCTTGGATGAAAAGGGGTTCGGCTTCGCTGTATCTGCCTTGAGAGTAGTAGAGTAATGCTAAGTTGTTGAGGCTAGCGGCGACATTAGGATGTTCATCACCCAGCAGTTGACGCCTGAGTGCCAAAGCCTGGATGAAAAGGGGTTCGGCTTCGCTGTATCTGCCTTGGGAGTTGTAGAGATTAGCTAAGTTGTTAAGGCTAGTGGCGACATCTGGATGTTCATCACCCAGCAGTTGACGCCTGAGTACCAAAGCTTGGATGAAAAGGGGTTCGGCTTCGCTGTATCTGCCTTGGGAGTAGTAGAGATTAGCTAAGTTGTTGAGGCTAGTGGCGACATTAGGATGTTCATCACCCAGCAGTTGACGCCTGAGTGCCAAAGCTTGGATGAAAAGGGGTTCGGCTTCGCTATATCTGCCTTGGGAGTTGTAGAGTAAGGCTAGGTTGTTGAGGCTAGTGGCGACATCTTCTTCTAACCCTAATTCTTTTTGCAATTCCAGCGCTTTATAAATATACTTAATTGCTAAATCTAATTCTTGTTGATAGTCCTGGGCTTCACCTCTATCTAATCTCTGTTTGTAAATGTTTGCCAATGTAATATACAAACTTGCTAATTTCGCGTCTTTAATTTCGCTTTGCTGTTCTATTTGCTGAATTAATCTTTGTAAATCTTCAATGGGTAAAAAATAGTCATTATCACTATTAAAGTTTTCTAATTCCGTACTTGTTAACGCAAAACGTATCGCTTCAACTTCTCTCGCAGAAATCACATTTTTAGCATGTGAAACAAACCGAAATACTCCATTACGCCAACTCCAAAAATCCGGCGCTTTTTTGATTAAATTAATCATCAATTGATGCGTCACCCACAGGACGATCGCAAAGGGGAATTTCCCCAAACCTTCCCTTGTCCACTGCAAATAACCAAAGAACTTTTCTTGTGCTGATTGTTCTTCCCCCAGTCTGAGAAAAAGCAACTTTTCTGCACCCGTGACAGTTATCACTGCTGATTGAAACTGTTGTAGACATTCTTCCTTTCCTAATAGTTCTTGAATAGCGGCTTTTAAATTAGGTTCTTCTTCGTCTAATGTAACCCTATAAGTACAAAACTGAGGTTTTAATTCTGTTTCATAGCGGTCAATTACTTGATTCCGAAAATCAGCATTATCACAAATACCAATGAGTAAATTAAATTTACCTGCTCCTGCTTCAATGGAGACAATTAAATCATCAAAAGCATCTTGATTTTTTTGATTGGGGTTAATATTTTTATTCTGATTATTTGCTGTCATCAATTAAGCCCTCCTCACGCAATAATTCGACAACAATAGGATGAACATCATACCAATTTTGACGATTGCGATATTCAAGTACATAAAGCCCATGTAGTAAGTCGAGAAATTCTTGCTGTTTTGGATCTTCTGGCTTGAAATTATTATAAGTTGTTTGCAATATTCGATAATCTACACTACCTAAAGGCATAGAAAAATCATTACGAATATTATTAATTGCTTGGTCTAAAATTTCATCATTAATTATTACTTTATCTTCTGGCTTCCGGCGAATTAATCGCAGACAAATCCGACAACATTCATTAGAAATGCGAATTAATTCCCGTAACACACCACCACTATTTAAAACTATTTTTTCTGCTGTTGATGATTCAAGTAAATTATTTGAGATTCGTTTAGTCAATATTTCACAAAGAATATTCAAAGTTTTTGGAAATGGTGTAGAATTTGCTAAATGACTCTCTCCTTTTTTAAATAACTTTAAAACAGGCATTGCCACAACTTGATCGTTAGTTTCATTTTCAATAGTTGGTTTGAGGTCTTTTTCTCGCAAAGCCGCAATGGGTATAGTATAAATAATTCTAAATCCAGGTAAGCAAAGAGCTTTAATATTATCTTTAAATAGATTATTGACTACTACTAAATCAAGCTTATCTAAATCATCAACAATTACTAATATTTGCTTTTTTGTAACCGCTTGAATTGCTGCGGCGATAATATTTAATTGAGCGACTAACTCAGAAATTTTACGCTCAAATTCTTGTTTAAGTTCATAACGAATTTTCGAGTCAACTTTTAATTTGACACTAAATAGTTTCAATATATTAAAATCTTTAGAAGCTTCCCTTTCAATATTGGTTTCTTCCGTGCGGACGCGGGTAGCAAACCATTTATCAATGGCATTTTTAGTAGAAGTAGGAATATCAATTTGACGCGCCTCTGCTTCCAGCATTAAATTAACAGCAATAGAAAACAGGACATTAATATGATTTACGTCAGACATTTCTATAGTGTTAGCAATAGAAAATAAAACAACAAAATATTTATCTTCTATTCTCCGGCTAAATTCCGCTAACAAAGTAGACTTACCACATCCTCGATGTCCGGTGAAAACAACCTTACCATCTGAATTGGGACTATCTTCAATCAACTGTATCAATTCATCAATAGTATCTTCGCCATACTCTACCCGAAACCTTCGTAAATCATTCTCTTCAATTAAGGGTAACAGTTCCAAATTACGATAAGCTTGTTGAAACGACTTGAGTAAATCTTCAGTCATAGAATAGGGTAAATATAATTAACCTCCACCACAGTTAATTATCACCTATTTCCCCACAGATGGAAATCCAAACTGGTTGTTTCTGGGTAGAGGGATAATTTTATCCAAACCCCCACAATCCATCAAAATTGCAACTTAATTTGGTCACAATATTTACACCATTGCAACCCTTTTTCAATCTGACGCACTTTTACGTCTAGGCGCAGTCTTTCTCAATCTACGTAACTACCTGCAAGTGCCAGAATTACTTTGACTGTAGGACTATTACTTATAATCGAGTAAAAAAGTTATCATCAAAAGTCAGTACTCAGCTAAGGGGCAATCCTTTTCTATGAAAGCAACAAGGGAGCGATGCCTACGGCGGGCTACGCCTACGCAGAAATTGGCGATACTTGGGAGAATATCATAGCAGCAAGGGCTAAACTTGCTGAAAGACCGATGATCTCAGCATTTTTATCACCTGAAAAATCTCAAAGGCAAGATGTTAAAAAATTAAATGTTAATTGAGAAGGTTTAATTTGGGATTAACCTCACCCAATGGGATGAATCTATTGGATGAAGAATAAATACTCTAAGTGATGGTAATCTAAGGTTGTTGAGCTTTTTTAACTAAAAACTTTAGTTTTTGACAGTTTTCTTTTTTGGACAATAGTAATATAAGTTGTAAACAAGGTCTTTGATAATTAAGACTTAGTGATAATGTAAGTAAATTATAAAAAATTAGTTCGTTTTTTAACAGGAGAAGTAGGGTGCTTAATAACCTTCATCAGTTCTTATCTCCCCGTCAATGGGGAATTTCCCTCGCAGGCTTAGGCTTACTTCTCGGTTTGGGCTTTATAGCCAAGCAGACTCAAGTAGTACCATTTACAAATTCTTCATTATCATCAGCTCAAATTCAGAAACCTAGCGAAAACTCTCTTTTGTCGCAGCTAAGAAGAGTTAGAGAGCAGAGAAGTCAACTCAATGCGGCTTCTGGAGATGGAGGGTTTTTTGGTCATAAGAGTGGAAAAACATTACCTACAACCACAGCGTTGGTTCCAAATACTCAAGGAGCTACAAAAGACGCGGGAGTTTTACCAAAAGCGGATTTTCCTGTAAAAGATGGGATTTACCTCTATGGTCAATCCCCAAAATCAAACCAGCTTGGTCAAGGTTACATCATATTTCAAAAGCAGCAGAATAAGGTAACGGGTGCATTGTTTATGCCCCACTCAGAGTTTAATTGTTTTCAGGGTACACTCAACCCATCAGGAGAATTGGCGATGACGGTTAATAGTTCGTCAAATGAAGCCAGTACTACTCAGTCGAATCAGGTAGCTTCAAGCAATCGACTGCCTCAAGTGAGTGAAGATGAGTTCAGCAGTTATCCTTACTCGCTGGCTCTGCAAGACTTTTATCATTTAAGTTCTATCACTGCTAGCGATCGCCGCACATTGCAAATGTGTAAGTAATCTTCAATTTAATACTCAATTCCTGGTTGCGCCTTAACGCCTTGATCGCGGAAAGGGTGCTTAATTAGGGTCATTTCAGTTACGAGGTCAGCACGCTCTATTATTGCAGCCGGTGCGCCTCTACCTGTAAGAATAACGTGTTTATCAGCAGGTTTTTGCGCCAAACCTGCTAAAACATCGTCTACTTCTAAGTAAGACATTTTAAGCGCAATATTGATTTCATCTAACAACACCATGTGGAAGTCTGGGTTGCGAATATATTCTAATGATTTTTGCCAAGCGGCGCTAGCTTTATCGAGATCGCGATCGCGGTCTTGAGTTTCCCAGGTAAAGCCTTCGCCCATTGCGTGAAATTCTAACTGATCTTCCCAATTACTGAAAACCCTTTTTTCTGAAGGTTCCCAGCTACCTTTAATAAATTGGATGATCGCTACTTTATACCCGTGACCTAGCGATCGTAACACCATCCCTAAAGCCGCAGTGGTTTTACCTTTACCATTCCCAGTATTTACAATAATTAATCCTTTTTCAGGTACAGCTTGTGCTATGCGTTTATCCTGCACTTCTTTGCGTCGCTGCATCTTTTTGCGGTACTGTTCATCAGTCAGAGACGAAGACATGACTTCATCAATCAAGCGTCCAATCTCTTTGTCTGGGTTTAATTCTTCTGGTGTATCGTTTTTCATCAATTTTGTGTGCAAATAACTGTTAAAAGTTTCGAGAATAGAGCAAAATCGTCTTAGAGGTTGTTTGAAAAGTTTTAGGCGAATAGAATTCGCTACTACACAAACTAAGTCCACCCTCGTGGACTAAGAGAAAATCAATGATTTTAACCCACGGAGGTGGGTTTTGACTGTGTAGCCGCACCTGTGCCCGGTGAGTAATAAATTAGACTTATCCAATTTTACTTGAATCACTTGATTGGAAATGTCCAGTAAGTTTTCATGTGAAATGTTAATAGTGTGTTAGCTTTATTAACATGATTTGCAGACGGGTATAGGAATACATATCATATACAAGCTGAACTTATAATTTGAGTTTACTATTACTGTTTTAAAAAAATTTAATATGTTCATTAAAGTACTTTACCAGTAAAATTTATCATTATCACCTTTGGTAAAGTCATGAATTAGACTACCAACCAAGGGCACTGGTTTAAGTGTCGGGTATATTTTCTAAAATCGAGAATTGTGCATTTATGGATGTTGTTGTTTCCATTTTTCCCATAAAGGCTGTGTGTCCTCTGGTTGCCCGTCATAGTTGAGCAATTGGTCTGAAATTATCATCCATGACTGGGCGCTGCGTGTCCAAATATTGCCCACCGGGCGTAACCAACTTGTATCATCTAAGGTTCCAGCTTTGACATTGATAGTATTTGTATTGTAAGTCCGTTCATGGAACAATCGCGTTCCGCAGTCGCCACAGAACAGGTTCTTTACTTCACGTCCACTATCATTTTTCCGAGTCCAAGCTTTCGGTTTACCCTGAACAATCATAACTGCATCTCGTAGTACTGTAAGAGACATACCAAAGGCACTAGACGATTGTTTTTGACACTCCTTGCAGTGACATAGGTAAAGAGTTAACGGTTGGGCATGAATTTCATAACGAATCTGTCCACATTGACAACCTCCAGTATATGGAAGACTCACAGGTTTTATCTCCTTACAATTTGTGTAGCTTCATTGAAACTAAAGCTATGTTAATCTTAAAGCTGGTTGTAGCAGATACAAACAAAAAATACAGTTACAAAATGACATTTTCATTCTCCGCGTCTCTCTAAAGCCCACTCAACCTTCATCTTGATCTGATTCATCATCCTCACTCCAATATTGTTGAGGTGCATTTCCATGAACTTCTAAAATCTTTGGTTTTTTGATTTTATTGTCAGGCTGATTAATTTCTTCTAACTGCACATCAAATTTCCAGTTATCACCAAAATCATAAAGATAGGTCATTTTAGCACCTGGTTCTAGGGATAAATTACCAATCTGTATTTGGTCAGCAAATGGAGGTGTTTCGATGTAAGGATGACCTATTTTAATTGCACGGCCAAAACGATCTTTATAACTAAACTCATATAAATGGTCGTAGTCAAAATCAAAAGCATCAAGAATTGTTTCAGCTAGCCAGCTTAATGTTTTTTTCGCTGGTATAGCAATACGTCTCCAAGCCTGAGAAATAGACACTTTAAAAATATAAATTCCATCGGTGAATCTTTGCTGTGGAACAAATAAGTTATGCTCCCATTCTGGAAAAAATGGTTGTAAATGTGACTGCAATTTTCCAAAACTCACATTTACATCATCCTGTAATTCTCCTCGTATACCTAATGGAAATAATAATTGTAACAGAGCATCTCCAAAGGGTAAGCGTTGTAAACTGGTAATACGCCACCCCTTACCTTCTTGCGGTTTTCCTTGCTTGATAGATAACAATCCAAATAACTCTAACAGAGCAACGTTATGCAAACCAGGGTAATAACTAATATTCTGTTGATCTTCATATTTAGGAAATTTTAACCCTTTATCTGGAACGCGGGGCCAAAGTTGAATACATCTAAATAAATTCCCGAATGAGTCTTGATGCTCACCCAAAATTTCGTTATTTCCCCAAATCAACCAGGCTTCTAATAAGTTGAAATAGCGTTCTGTTAGGTTAAGATTTGACCATGATTCCAACGTAGCTGTGTCTAATACTAAAATTTGTTTCTTACCTTGGGATCTGATTTGGGCTATCCCAGAACTGCGTAATAACAGATATAGTCCATTAATGTAGGGGTATGATTTCTGGACAGGACGTTTAAGTTTAGTTTCGATTGGATGACTTAACCGAGAGTTAACTTCTGATAATACTTTCAGTGGTAAAAGGTTATTAACACTACTAACTTCCACTCCATTTGGTTGCAAGAAATCTATCAGGGTTTGAAAGTCATGCAGAATCGTACCAGGTTGATTTTCATCAATGTTGAGTTCTTGTAGAAGTTCTTGTTGTGACTCTGTTAGGGAAGGCAGTTCAGGATTGAATGTGCGTTCTAGCCGCGCAAATAAATCTTCCATAAATAAAAGTTATAAATTCACAATTTAACCTTCCGTAAAATCCTGTTCTCTATACTATGACTTCAGCAGTTACCCTAATAAACCTTGACCTGCCAAGTATCAGAGTAGGTCTATTAAGACCGTAAGCTTAATGAGATATGAATAATAATATTTTCACCTTCTAGTTGATCATCCCAGGAATTTGATATGAATAGTAACACTCGTCTACAGATGATTTTAAATAATACACCTATTGATACAGTATTAAGAGCGATCGCTCAACTAAATTTACCTAACTGGTGGTTAGCCGGGGGTGCAGTCCGAAACACCGTTTGGTCTTCAATTTTTGGCAATGAGTGTAAATTAAATATTAAAGATTTTGATATTGCATTCTTTGATATAGAGGGAAACCGTTCTCAAGAACTAGCAGCAAAGGCAACTCTCACAGAACAATTTCCTCAAGAACAGTTTGATGTAAAAAATCAAGCTAGTTTTGCTCGTTGGCGGCTTGGTCGCAGACCCTACACCAGTACGGAGGATGGCATTACAGATTGGCTGCATACTGCTACTGCTGTAGGAGTGCGACTAGATGCACAAGGGCAATGGCAATTTTTTACTCCCTATGGGTTAGATGACCTGTTTGATGGCATTATTCGACCTACACCAGCACATACTCATAACCTAGATGCCCACAATAAGGCAACTACATTCTTGCAAAAGTGTCCTTATCTGCGGTTAGCGTAAAAGTTACAGTCGGGTTGTAGCCACGGGTTTCCGTTACAAGGGAAATCAGCTTTTTAATTTACAACCCTTGGGTATGGAATTTCATGTTAATAATTTTATTCCACTGGGAATAATTAAGCTAGAACCCCTTTTACAACAAGCCTAGTATAGGTCGGCGGAAATAAACCTACCATTTTATTACATCCAGAAAGCCCAAAGTTAAAATATGCGTGACTTTTGACTTCCGCCTTGCGGTACTAGGGGTAATACTAATTTTGTAAATTGATAGTTAAAAATAAATGCCAAATCGTACTGGATATAAAATCAACTCGACTATCCATGAAGGAATCCAAACAATTATTTATCATACACAAAGGCCAAAGACGCAACAGCAAGTTATTCTGAAGCTACTGAAAAATGAATATCCTACTCTTGAAGCCTTTACTCGTATTAAAAATGAGTATCAGATTCAACAAGGTTTAGACCATCCCAACATAGTTAAAGCTATCAGTTTGGAAACCTTTGGAAATCGTGTGGGACTTTTGTTAGAAGACTTTGGTGGACAGTCTTTAGCTCAACATTTACAGACAGAAAAGCTTAATTTAATCAATTATTTAAAAATAGCTATTCAATTGACAAAAGCTCTAGTTTATTTACATAAAAACCAGATTATTCATAAAGATATCAAACCTAGTAACATTATCATTAACTCCCAAACAGGTATTGTTAAACTCACTGACTTTGGTATAGCCTCCCGCCTCAATAAAGAAAATCCTCAGTTTACTAACCCGAACTGTGTTGAAGGCACACTTGCCTATATGTCTCCTGAACAAACTGGGAGAATGAATCGCACTCTTGATTATCGTACTGACTTTTATTCTCTTGGTGTGACTTTGTATGAAATGCTCACTAGTAAAGTGCCATTTTTTAGCCAAGATACCCTAGAAATAGTTTATAGTCACATTGCTGTTGAACCAATTAACCCGCAGTTATTAAACCCAAAAATTCCTGCCGCACTCTCAGAAATCGTCATGAAGCTAATGGCAAAAAATGCGGAAGATCGATATCAAAGTGCTACAGGATTGTTAGCAGACTTAGACTTATGTCTCAACCAGTTAGAAACTAAGGGTACAATTACTGATTTTATCCCAGGTCATTTAGATGTCTTAAGCCAGTTATTAATTCCTCAAAAATTATATGGACGTGAAGAACAAGTTAATGAACTATTAGCTGCATTTGAGCGTATTACACTTGGAACTAGTGAGATGATGCTAGTTTCTGGTTATTCTGGCATTGGCAAATCAGTTTTAGTTAACGAAGTTAATAAACCTATTACTCACAGACAAAGTTACTTTATTTCGGGTAAGTTTGACCAGTTAAAGCGAAATATACCTTATGCTTCTTTAATTCAAGCTTTCGCTTATTTGATGCGATACTTACTGACAGAAAATAATGAAAAAATAGAAACATGGCGTAAGAAAATATTATCAGCTTTAGGAGCAAATGGAAAAGTCATTACTGACGTAATTCCCGAAGTAGAATTAATCATTGGTACACAGCCTGAAATTGCCCAAATTGGTGGAACAGAGTCACAAAATCGTTTTAACCGTGTTTTTAAAGAATTTATCCAAGTTTTTACTCAAAAAGAACACCCATTGGTCATCTTTTTAGATGATTTACAATGGGCGGATTCAGCCACATTAAATTTAATTCAACTAGTCATAACTGACATAGACAGCAAGCATTTATTATTTATTGGGGCATATAGAGATAATGAAGTTAGTTCAGCACATCCTTTAATCCAAAAAATAGAAGAAATTAAAAATAGTGGCACTATTGTCAATAATGTTGTATTACAACCTTTGAATTCAGAGAATGTAACTCAGTTGCTTACAGAAACTCTACAAAAAACAGAAACCAATCCTAATAACAAAAAGGGGCTATTTGATAATCAACTTATCCAATTAGCTGAATTAATTTCTAATAAAACAGGCGGCAACCCATTTTTTATAACACAACTAATTCAAGCACTTCATCAAGAACATCTTTTAACATTTGATTTCATTAATGCTAAATGGCAATGGAGCCTAGAAAATATCCAATCAATTGGAATTACTGATAAAAATGTTGTTGAACTGGTTGCAAGCCGAGTTCAAAGCCTACCGAAGTTCACTCAAGATGTTTTAAAACTAGCAGCTTGTGTGGGTGACAGATTTAGTCTAGATATTTTATCGATAGTCAATGAAAAATCAGCTTCTTTGACAGCAAATGATTTACACTCGGCTTTGCAAGCGGGATTAATCCTACCTTTAAGTGAAGCTTATCGCATTCCTTTAGTTTTTAATCAAGAAGAAGCGACTAATTTAAATTTCGATTCTTCACGGGTAGGTTATAAGTTCTTGCATGATAGAGTACAACAAGCAGTTTATTCCTTGATTCCAGAAGAAATAAAAAAATCTACTCATCTAAAGATTGGGCAATTGCTCCTACAAAATATACCAGAGGAGGAAATAGAAGCTAATATTTTTGATATTGTCAATCAGTTGAATGTAGGTATTGTTAACCTGATAGAGCAATTTGAGAAAACTGAATTGGCACGATTGAATTTAATTGCAGGACGAAAAGCTAAAGCTTCTACAGCTTACGAAGCTGCTCTTAAATACTTCACAAATGGGATAGAACTTTTAAATATAGATGCTTGTGAAACTGAATATGGCTTAACTATAGGTTTATATGAAGGAGCCGCAGAAGCAGCCTATCTGGGCGGTAATTTTGAGCAGATGCAGCAATGGGCTGATGTAGTGCAGCAAAAAGCCAAAAACCTTTTAGATAAAGTGAAAGTCTATGAAATACAGATTATCGCTTCTATTATTCAAAGCAAACAACTAGAAGCTATCAAAATAGCAGTATCAACTCTGCAATTATTAGGAATAAGTTTTCCAGATGAACCGACATCAATTGATATTCAGCAGGGGATAGATAAAATCGCTGTTTCTTTGAAAGGGAAAGCGATGTCTAATGACAAGCCACTAAATGTCTATGCAGATTTAATTAACTTACCATTAATGACTGATCCTAACAAGATTGCAGCTATGAGAATCTTAATGGGAGTTCTCCCTGCGGCTTTTCAAACTGCTCCTGCAATGATGCCAATTATTGTCTGTAAAATGGTCAACTTGTCCTTAAACTATGGCAATACAGCTGTATCTGCCTATGGTTATAGCCTTTATGGATTACTGCTTTGTGGAGTTCAAGGAGAAATAGAGTCTGGCTATGAATTTGGGAAATTGGCTTCAAGGTTAGTGTCACAATTTAATTCTCAAGAACTCAAAGCTAAGATTCTAACAGTTGTTAGCGCTCATGTTATGCATTGGAAAGAGCATGTTAAAGAAACATTAACATCAGCAATGGCAGGATATTCTAGTGGTTTAGAAACTGGAGATTTAGAATATGCTGGCTATTGTGGTTACATTTATCCTTATCATTCATTTTGGTTGGGTAAGGAACTTTGGGTTTTAGAAAAAGAACTGATAGCTTATTGTGACTCGCTGAAAAAAATTAAGCAACAAGTAGCTTTAACTTGGAATTTAGTATATTTACAAACTGTTTTGAACTTGAAAGGAAGTTTTGAAAATGTGGACTGTTTAATTGGAGAAGCTTACGACGAACAAAGTATGCTCCCAATTCATCAGCAAGTAAATGATCTTTACACAATTAACCATTTATTTGTTAATAAACTAATGCTCTCTTACTTATTTGGAGAGTATTCTAAAGCTGTAGAAAATGCCGCGATCGCAGAAAATTCTTTAGGTGGTGTTACAGGGTTATTTGTTGTTCCACTGTTCTATTTTTACGATTCTTTAGCCCACTTGGCTACATATCATACTGCTAAAGAGTCAAAGAAGCAAGCTATTCTAGAAAAAGTTCAAGCTAATCAGCAAAAAATGGAACTCTGGGCTACTCATGCTCCCACGAATCACTTACATAGATTTTATTTAGTGGAAGCAGAACGGTATCAGATCTTGGGTCAAAAACTTGAAGCAATGGACTACTATGAGAACTCTATTGCCAAATCTCAAGAAAATGGTTTTCTCCAAGAAGAAGCTTTAGCTTATGAGTTAGCAGGAAAATTTTATCAGTCTCTAGGTAAAGAGTTAATCCATCAAACTTATATAACTAAAGCCTATTATGCCTATATTCGTTGGGGTGCGATCGCGAAAGTTAAACACTTAGAATCAAAGTATACTTTTTTAGTAGGACAAACCACTACTATAGAAACTACTCCTTCAAAAATAGATACAATTCACCTTACCACTACCACCACTACTAATAGCAGTTTAAGCGATTTTTTAGACTTTAATGCATTTATCAAGTTTTCCCAAGCGATTACCAATGAAATTGTTTTGGAAACTTTATTAAGCAAGCTAATCAAAATTCTGCTAGAAAATGCTGCCGCTCAAAAAGCAGTACTGCTCCTACTTAAAGATAATCAACTATATATCGAAGCTTCTGGAAATACTGCTGACGATGTAGTGACAGTTTTATGCTCTATTCCCGTTGAAAACTATCAGGATTTACCCCTATCTGTGATTAATTACGTGTTTCGTACTCAGCAATATCTTGTATTAAATGATGCGATAACTACAGAACCTTTTAACTTCGATATTTATATTCAGGAATCTCAAACAAAATCAATCTTTTGCTTGCCTATTATTTACCAATCACAGCTTACGGGTATTATCTATTTAGAAAATAAATTATCTTTAGGAGCTTTCCTTCCAGAAAGGATAGAGGTGTTAAAAGTTTTAGTTTCTCAAATGGCTATTGCTATCGAAAATGCCCGCTTGTATACAAGAGAGCAAGATAAATCTAGAGAATTACAACACTCAATAAAAAATTTACAAGAGGCACAGCTACAACTTATCCAAAGTGAGAAAATGTCTTCTCTGGGAAATTTAGTTGCAGGTGTAGCACACGAAATAAATAACCCAGTCGGTTTTATTGCAGGTAGTATTGCCCAAGCAAAAGATAGTGTAAGTGATTTAATAGAATATCTGCAACTGTACCGAAAAGAATTCCCTAATCCAGGTGCTGAAATTGAAGAAAAAGCCGAAGAGATAGATATAGATTTTCTGCTAGAAGATTTACCCAAAATGATTGATGGTATGACAATAGGGACACAGCGCATTCGTAACATTAGTACTTCTCTCCGTACTTTTTCACGCGCTGATACTTCTTCTAAAGTATTAGCTAATATCCATGAAGGTATTGATAGTACTTTGTTAATTTTACAGCATCGGCTGAAAGCTGATCATAATCGTCCAGCCATTCAAATCGTCAAGCAGTATGGAAATATTCCATTAGTGAAATGCTACTTAGGACAATTGAATCAGGTGTTTATGAATATTTTGGCAAATGCAATTGATGCTTTAGAAGAAGCAAATATTGGTCGTAGTTTTATGGACATTCAAGAAAATTACCCTAACGTTATTACTATCTTAACTAAGACTAAAGAAAATAATAAGCTGGTAATTAAGATTCAAGATAATGCAAAAGGAATGACAGAAGAAGTTAAAGCCTGTATTTTTGAAAATCTATTTACTACTAAATCTGTAGGAAAAGGTACAGGATTAGGATTATCTATTAGTCGTCAAATTATAGTAGAAAATCATGGTGGAAGTTTAATTTGTGAATCAGTCTTGGGACAAGGAACAGAATTTATAATTTCTATTCCTATATCTGGAGAATAAGCTCTCACTGTAGTACAATTTCTAGGTTAGTTTTGAGAGTCTTTAGTAAGCACTTTAGTAGCTTATGATATCAGGACTAAAGTCCTTACTATGAACTTGCTTATCTATTAATTTAAACTTGACGCACTATTAGAGGCATAGTTCACCGACTTTTTTAATAAGTTTGATAGCTTTTCCATCACAAAAAACTATGAATTACTAGAGTAATTATACTTAATTTTTAAAATCTGTAAAAATAAAGGTTATTTTTCTCTTAATAAATGTATGTAAGTAGTAAGTTAATTACTTAATAAAATCAACACAGATTTAGTTATAATTAACACTTTAAAATCTACATAGTATCTGTTATAAATGATAATATACATCAAATCTTGTATTATCTGGCTCATTTACTAATAAATGAAAAATAAGCTTTAACTAAATCTGCAAGGATTTAGCCAAGTTTTTATGAGCTAAAAAGTTCAGTGTAAACTTGAGTTTGCAGCAAGTTACAAGATATGAAAATCGTAAACATTAAGGTGCTTATACTGTGGAAAAAAGAAGAGAAAATGGGCGAATAGTTTCAAAGGCTATCTCGTTTGTGTTAAATCGTATAACTTTGATTGTGCTTGCAGTGACTCTTGTGCTGTTTATTGGAGGTAGATTTGAAATAGCAAGTGCAACTCAACCTAACGCGGAATTAGAAATTCAAAAATTAACATCCTGTTATTCGCTGGGAACTGATGCTATTGGTAGAGGAAATCTCTTAGAAGGAAAGAATATTTATCGAAATTGTTTTACTCAAGATGCAGTCCTCACTGCTATTTTTCCTGATGGGACAACTCAAACAAATTATGGGACAGATTCTTGGGCAGATTTTGTCTATTCAGTATTTCAAGGAAATGGTTATACAGCTACCCAACACTTGATGGGTACAATAAACATTTCAATTGAGAATAATCAAGCAGTAATGACTTCTTATCTCCATGCAACTCACAAACGCTCAGAAACTAGCATTGATGTTGCAAATGGCACTTATGAAGATCAAGTTGTCAATATAAATGGGCGCTGGAAAATTCGTAAACGGACTCTTAAACTCATCGATTTCTTGAATCTCAGTTCACCGACAGTTGATTCCTCAAATGCTAATGCCCGAAGCAGTAATTCCTCAACTAACTTTGTAAAACCAAAAATGTCTGGTTTCAATCATTAATCTTTCACACCATATAAGTAAAAAGTAAAAAGTAGAGAGTACTTTTTACTTTTTATTCTGTTTGATGTATGAGTAAAGAAGTTCACGTAGGCGTAGCCCGTCGTCGACATCACTTTGAGCATTTACAATTAAGCATGGACTATTTTCGCCACTTCTATTACTTACAATAACAACAGTAATACCGGATTTTGGACAAATCCCTAAACAACTGGTGCTAACAACCCGAAATTCTCCCCATAATCCCTCAAATTTTAAACGAGATTTTAACCAATTTTCTAAGTCTTCAGAAGCTGTTGAGCTTTTGCTAGTTGGATGAAAACTATTTGAGCGCTCGTTTGCACATTGTGAACATACAAGTACTAAACCAGATTCCCATTGGGGAGAAACACTAGGAATAGAAGTTTCTAAGGGGCGAGAATTTATTAAGGGCGATGTCTGCTGAGAATTTGATACAAATCTTTTGAAGATACGTTGCAGCAATCTTTTAATACGCTGGATCAGTTTTTTCATGGACGATCCCTACCTATTTTTCTGAACAACTTAAAAAGACCTTTCCCTGGTTTTACTACATAAAACCGTCCCTCTCCGCCTCGGAGAGGGATAGAGTTAAACTTTAGTTTAAGGAAGGGAGAGGTTTGTTGAACAGGATAGTGTAATTTTCCTGTTTAGTCTGTTCTGGTAGATCATTAGCTGGTGAAAAGAATTGTTTTGATGTAACATTGCTAAGTCTCTACAAGGGTTATAGATAAGGCATATTTAATTTCACCAGATGTTTATTAATAATCAGCGCTTCTGAGCAATTTGCTGCAAGTATGCAATTAGCTGTTCTCCTGCGGTGTCAATATGTCGTTTCAGTAACCTGACAGCAGCTTTTGTATCTTGCTGGCGACAAGCATCTAAGAGTTGATAGTGTTCTTTTTGCGATCGCTCTTGGTAATCCATCTGCGCCAATTGTACCCGGACATAGCGATCGCAATTAATGTGTAAAGTTTTAATCATCCCCAACAACCGGGGACGTTCAGCAGTGGCATACAGCGTAGCGTGAAATTCCCAGTTGAGTTTTGCCAACACACCTGCATCAGTTGCTTGATCTGTCGCTTCTAAAATTACAGCAGCTTTTTCTATATCTGTTTCCCGGAACTTGGGTATTGCCAATTGCATCGCTTTCACTTCCAAGGCGCTACGAATTTCACAAATTTCTTGCGCCTCTTGTGCTGTCAATACCGATACGATCGCACCACGATTTAAATGCAGTGTCACCAATCCTTCTGCTTCTAACTGCTTGAGCGCTTCACGCACGGGAATACGACTAACACCAAACTGAGTAGCAATTTCATCCTGTCTCAAAGATTGTCCTTCCTGAAAAATGCCGCGCAGAATCGCTTCCCGCAAAGCATCGGCAATTAAATCTGGGGTACTGCGTTGTTGCAGCACATTCGCTGCCAAGTCATTTAAGTTCATATTTTATATTGTATACAAAATACGAAAGATTGTATACAATATCCAAAGTAAGTTTTTGAAACATCCCTTCAATACCACGGGAGACAATTATGAGCATCGCATCTCAACCAGACCAAGTTATCATCTTCGACACCACGCTACGGGATGGCGAACAGTCACCGGGCGCAACCCTCAATGTAGAAGAAAAGCTGGCGATCGCTCATCAACTAGCTCTCCTTGGTGTTGATGTGATTGAAGCAGGTTTTGCCGTTGCGAGTCCGGGAGATTTTCAAGCTGTCAAAAGCATTGCTGAACAAGTTGGAATACCCGGTGGGCCAATTATTTGCAGTTTAGCTAGAGCCATTCGCCAAGATATTCATGCAGCCGCCGAAGCCTTGAAGGGAGCGGCTCGTCCTAGAATCCACACCATGATTTCTACCTCTGATATTCATTTGAAATATCAGTTGAAAAAGTCTCGTAGCCAAGTATTAGCGATCGCATCAGAAATGATTGCCTATGCTAAGTCGTTTGTAGACGATGTAGAATTTTCACCAATGGATGCTAGCCGCACCGAGCCGGAGTTTCTTTATGAAGTTTTGGAGATGGCGATCGCAGCAGGTGCAACTACAATCAATATTCCTGATACCGTTGGTTACTGCACACCCAAAGAAATCGGAAATCTGATTCAAGGAATTCGAGAACATGTTTCTAATATCGATGGGGTGATTCTTTCCATTCACACTCAAAATGATTTAGGTTTGGCGACAGCTAACGCATTGGCAGCAATTGAATATGGTGTGCGTCAGGTGGAATGTACCATTAATGGTATTGGGGAACGGGCTGGAAATGCAGCATTGGAAGAAATTGTGATGGCGTTGCAAGTTCGCAAATCATTTTTCAATCCTTACTTTGGTCGTCCGGTTGATGCCGATACACCCCTGACTAATATTAAGACTCAGGAGATTTATAAAACCTCATCCTTGGTTTCCCAATTAACAGGGATGCTGATTCAGCCCAATAAAGCGATCGTGGGAGCAAACGCTTTTGCCCATGAGTCTGGTATTCACCAAGATGGGATTATCAAACATCGCCAGACTTATGAAATTATCGAAGCTGCTGCGATCGGTTTGCCAGAAAATCGCATTGTTTTGGGCAAGCACTCTGGAAGAAATGCGTTCCGTACCAGGCTCAAGGAATTGGGGTTTGAATTGAACGAGGCAGACTTAAATAAAGCCTTCAATCGATTCAAAGATGTCGCCGATAAGAAAAAAGAAATCTCAGATTGGGATTTAGAAGCGATCGTTCGAGATGAAATGCAGATTCAAGTAGAAAGTGGCTTCCAAATCGAACATGTTCAGGTAATCTGCGGTGACTGCACTTGCCCAACTGCAACCATTACAATTGTCACTCCTGAAGGCAAAATCCTTACAGATGCGAGTGTAGGCACTGGCCCAGTGGATGCGGTGTATCAAGCAATCAATCAATTGGTACAGATTCCCAATCAACTAATTGAATTTTCCGTCCAATCTGTGACTGGAGGAATTGATGCACTGGGAACCGTCACAGTTCGCTTGAAGCATCAAGAGCAGATATTTTCTGGACAAGCATCTGATACTGATATCGTGGTAGCCGCAGCTTACGCTCATCTCAACGCCCTGAATCGTCTTTATCATTACTTGCAAACTAAGAAATCCGAGTTTCATGAGATCAACTCTGCTGTTATCTCTGGGTAGAGAATACAGGTATAAAAATGATTTTGCGTGATTTCAAAACTTTTGTAGAGACGTTGCATTGCAACGTCTCTACACCTAGATTCATACGGGACTGGCAGGCCACCTAGATCGCGTCTTCCCGTAAAAGCAAAAAGTAAATTGAACGTTGCGTCCATCAGCCTTGTTGTTTCCGGTTTGTTTGTAAAATTACGGTTGTAATCATAAGCAGCCTGCACCGTACTGTGTCCAAAACGGTAAGCTGCAACTGAAAATTCTAGAAGAATGAAAAGATTTCCATGCCGGGGATAGTAGAATTTCAGCCCGTCGCTGAGGATGCTATTTACTGTCCCATTTGCAGTCACAGTTTTAAGGAAATGAAGAGTTACTTGCTTGGAAGTGCTAAAGCGATCGCCTACAATCATCCAGACTATTTTTCTTGCCTACAGTTGTGATACAACAAATCATTGCTAGTTCAGTTAAGCTGGCAACAGCAGTTTCATCCTCAAAACAATGACAGCAAGTAGTCCCACAATTTTAGCCCTAGACTTTGATGGAGTCATATGCGATGGACTAATTGAATATTTTGAGGTAGCATGGCGTACCTACTGTGAAATTTGGTCTTTTGCTAACGACACACCACCAGATGATTTAGCTTTACGGTTCTATCGTCTACGACCTGTAATTGAAACAGGTTGGGAAATGCCCGTTTTAATCAAAGCCTTGATAGATGGAATTCTTGATGATAAAATTCTTCATGAATGGGCAAGTATCGCTCCAAAACTATTGTTAGACGACAAGCTGCAAGCAAAAGAAATTGGCGCGAAACTAGATCAGCAAAGAGATGAATGGATTACCACAGATTTAGATGGTTGGCTAAGTCTGCATAGATTTTATCCAGGTGTAATAGAAAAAATCAAATTAACTCTTGACAGTGGAGTTAAAGTGTACATTGTAACAACTAAAGAAGGGCGTTTTGTCCAGCAATTGTTGCAACGAGAAGGAGTGAATTTACCAGCAGAATCAATTATTGGCAAAGAAGTCAAACGTCCTAAATATGAAATTCTGCAAAATTTAAAGCAGGAAGCAGAAAATAAGGCAGTTAGTCTCTGGTTTGTAGAAGATAGACTCAAGACTTTGCAGTTAGTCCAACAGCAAACAGACCTTGAAGATGTGAAACTCTTCCTCGCAGACTGGGGTTATAATACCCAAGCAGAACGTGAAGCTGCCCAAAATGATCCGCGAATTCATCTGTTATCACTGTCCCACTTTTCTAAAGATTTCTCTGCTTGGCTTTAAATATATGAAATACGTTGCAATAATCTCTTGATACCTTTACCCTAAAAGGGCTTGTCATTGTTCAGATTTATGTAATAGTCAAATTGTTGCGTTTACCGATATCCCGCCAGGAACTTAAGTTCCTGGCTTATAACCCAAGTTCACTCAAGTGAACTGAAATCATTTATTTAGTCTCGGAATTTATTCCAACGCGAAATTGTAACGAAGTGGGATACATAGCAAAGATTATAAACCAGAAGCTTACGTTTTTCGATTTAGATGAAATAATAACTCATAACTATTCACTCCTCACTTAGCACTTACTTTTATGCTTGATCTTACAAAACTGGCAAGGCAAATGCAGGGTTTAAGCCAGCATCTTACTTTAGAAGCTGTTGCTAGTCGTCAGCGTTTAGAATTGGCGCAACAACATCTAAAAAATGCTTACGAGTCTCAACAAGATTTAATTGATCGCCAGGAAAAATGGCGCGATCGCATTCTCTTTGCTAATGCTACCCCAATTGAGCCATTAGAAACCTGTATCGATATCCCAGTTCCCCCAAAGGTACATACTGTCATCGCTACCGATGGTTCGCAAATTGCCCCTAATCATCACGAAATTGCTTATTGTTATCTGCTGAATATCGGCAGAGTAGTTTTACACTACGGACAAAATCGCCATCCGATACTTGATAGTTTGCCAGAAGTATTTTACCGCCCTGAAGATTTATATATGTCTCGGCAGTGGGGAATTAGAACCGAGGAATGGATGAGTTTTCGCCGCACTGCTTCAGAAACAACGGTATTAGCCGAACTTGCATGTGCAGCCAAGGGGGAAGCACCAGCATTGGCGATGGTAGATGGCTCCTTAATTTACTGGTTTTTAGAACAATTACCAATGGATGCCCGCGATCGCATTTTACCCCCAATTCTGGAAGCTTGGCAGCAAATGCGTGATGCTCAAATTCCGTTGATGGGCTATCTTAGCGCCTCTCGCAGCATCGAAACAATGAACTTTTTACGGTTGTTAGCTTGTCCTCATCAAGTGCCAGACTGTAAAACTTATTGCCCAAATCAGCTAGAAAAAGTAGCTTGTAAAATTTTTGAACAGTTGCGAGATACTTCTGTTTGGGCAACCCGACTCAAACCAGGACAACGCAGTACTCTGTGGCGCAGTAATTCCCCCATTCTCGAACTCTACGGGGATCAAATCATTTACTTTTGCTATGTCCACGTTGGCACTGAAATTGCCCGGATTGAAGTTCCAGCGTGGGTAGCAGAGAATGTAACCATACTAGACCAAGCATTAGGGCTAATGCTAGCACAAGTCCAAAAAGGATATGGCTACCCAGTAGCGATCGCAGAAGCCCATAATCAGGCAGTAGTCAAAGGTGGCGATAGAACGCGTTTCTTTGCTCTCCTCGAACAACAAATGATTAAAGCTGGTTTGAAAAATGTGGGAACTTCCTACAAAGAAGCCAGAAAGCGCGGCAGTATTGCTTAGGAACTTCCAGAATAATCTATTGAACATCCAGTTGGCCTTTGAATATACGGGTCTTGAAAATGGCGATCGCAGGCATCCGAATTTATGATGTTTACATTTCTTCCCGTTATTAAAACTGACACATCAGCCAAGCTAGAGATAATAAAACGGGCACAATACCCTGGCAAACAATCTTAAGCAGATTAAGGAATTCATGCTGTTAAGCAAAAGGTGCTGCCCTTACTTAACACTTCTTATCTTTAATACAAAATATAAATGTTTACTTTACAGCTTTTTAGGGAAACCTTTATTTAGTAGGAAATTAAGTCAAATAAATAGCGAGTTTCCTCAGTAAAAACTAGGAGATAACTATTGCGTTTGCTCTGATTATTACGTATTTATTCGGAAATCAAATAGTCTTTGTGGGAACTCATATTAAGTAGTGTCTAACTCAATAATATCTCATTAAGATCATTATCAAATTTACGAAAAACGTATTCATTTATTTTACTTACAAAAAGATTTATACCTAAACAATTTATGAAACTAGTTAAAGCTGAATACAAACAATCTGAAGAAAAATACTCTCGATTTTTCTCACTTTCTATAGATTTATTATGTATTGCTAATTTTGATGGTTATTTTAAGTATTTAAACCCAAAATGGAAAAAAACGCTAGGTTGGTCTGAACAAGAACTTATTAGCAAACCCTTTATCGAATTCGTTCACCCTGAAGACCGTGAATCCACTATTGCCGCAGCCCAAAAAATTATACAATCTGTAGATGCAATCAGCTTTGAAAACCGCTATCTTTGTCAGGATGGTTCTTACAAATGGCTGTCATGGAATGCGACTGGCTTTGGTGAAGAAAACTTGATTTATGCAGTAGCTCGTGACATTACCCTTAATAAACAGAATGAAATAGAATTACAAAACTCTATCAGAGAACTAGAAGCTTTTAAATATGCTTTAAATGCCCATTCCCTTGTAGCCATTACTGATAAAACCGGAAGAATAACCTATGTTAATGATCTATTTTGTCAAATTTCTAAATATTCTAGAGAAGAACTTTTAGGGCAAGATCATCGTATTATTAATTCTGGACATCATACAAAGGCATTTTTTGCCAATTTATGGAAAACTATTGTTAAAGGAAAAATATGGAAGGGAGAAATTAAAAATAAAGCCAAGGATGGTAGTTTTTATTGGGTGGATACTTTGATCGCCCCAATGTTAAACTCAGATGGAAACCCCTATCAATATGTATCCATTCGTACAGATATTACACAGCGCAAGGTTTCAGAGTTAGCTTTATTGGAGCGATCGCGCTTGTCACTTTTGAGTGCAGAAGTCAGTTTAGCCTTATCTCAAAGTGGCACACTTCCAGAAATTCTGCAAAACTGTACAAATCCTATTTCGCAATACCTTGATATCGACTTTGCTTGTATCTGGACATTTGAAGGACAAACAAACCAGCTACAATTGCAGGCTGGTGTTCATTGCACAGATGTTACTTGTAGTGCTTTGAACGCTAGCCAAGATTTCCCAAATCACATGGTTTTAGCGGATAACATTATTGGCTTAATGGCTCAAAACCATCAATCTATTTTTAACGAAAAACTATCAATTAATAATTCCGAAAAATTTCTCGATTCTACATTTTCAATTTTGAGACTTTCTGCTTATCCCTTAATAGTAGAGCAGCAATTAATCGGTATAATGGCTTTAGTTAGTAAGCAATTATTTACCGAAGCAACTCATAACCTATTAAATTGGATTGCTAATAGTATTGCTGTGGCTATTGATCGAATCTTGGCGCGAGAAGAACTCCTCAGCCGTAGGGAAGCTTTATTACTGCGTCTAGCTAGTCAAATCCGCAGTTCTCTTGACCTAAATATGATTTTACAAACTGCGGTCAATGAAATTCGTAGCTTATTACAAATTGATCGTTGCTACTTTCTTTGTTACTTACCGCACCCATCGCAACCAAGCCTAACTATTACCTATGAAGCGCGAAACCCTAACTTACCAAGCATATTAGGCAATATTTCGCTCCAAAAAAGCGCTTTGCTAACAAAAATACTTATCTCCCAAGAATTAATTTGCATAGACGATATTAAGAGTAATTCGTATCTTGATGATGATTTGCAAGAACTTTTAACCGAATTTGGCATCACATCTCAATTAATGCTACCAGTTAAAAGTAATTCTGGTGAGATTGGAGCAATTGTTTGTAGTCATTGCAGTGGCGATCGCATTTGGACTAACAGTGAAATTAGCCTGCTACAAGCAGTTTGTGATCAACTAGCGATCGCCATCGATCATGCACAACTTTATACCCAAAGTCGCTCTGCTACTTTAGCTGCTCAAACTCAAGCCGAAAAACTCACTGAAACTTTGCATAAATTGCAGCAAACTCAATCTCAGCTGATCCAAAATGAAAAAATGTCTAGCTTAGGACAGTTAGTAGCTGGAGTTGCCCATGAAATCAACAATCCAGTTAACTTTATTCACGGTAACTTAACCTATGCAAATGAATACTTTCAAGAGATGTTAACTCTATTGCACCTTTATCAGCAACACTATCCCAATCCTCAGATAGAAATTTCCGATCTCACTGAAAAAATTGATTTGGAATTTATTACCGATGACCTTTCTAAACTCCTGTCATCAATGAATATGGGTACTAATCGTATTCGTGAAATTGTTCTAGGGTTACGAAATTTTTCTCGTCATGATGAAGCAGATAAAAAACTAGTTGACATTCATGAAGGAATTGAAAATACACTATTAATCTTGCATCATCGCTGGAAAGATAATGGAATTGGGTTGGATATATCTATTGTTAAAGAATATGGAAGTTTGCCATTAGTTGATTGCTATCCTGGACAGCTTAATCAAGTATTTATGAATATTTTGAATAATGCGATCGATGCTTTAGAAGAGTCAATGATCAAGTTAAAAACAAATGATAAACCGCAAATTATAATTCGGACTGAAATTTTGGACAGTAAATTTGTTGTCATCCGAATTGCTGACAACGGATTAGGGATAGAGGAAGACATTAGAAAACGCTTATTTGATCCCTTTTTCACAACAAAACCTGTGGGTAAAGGAACAGGGCTAGGACTATCAATTAGCTACCAAATTGTAGTAGAAAAACATGGTGGAAATTTAACTTGTCTATCAGAACCTGGAAAAGGCACAGAATTCTGGATTGAAATTCCAATTTAAATAGATTGAATCAGACCTACAGAAAAAGTCTAGCGGCTTTACTTGCATTTTTTTAAACTTTGATCCTGCTGAAATGCAATATTACACCGATTTTGCAATTGGATTATTCAGCTTATTTATTTTAAAGTACAATCCTCATACTCAAATCCAACCACTTCGACTGAGTAATCGGCGCACTACTAGAAATATAGTCAACACCCGTCTCTGCTACACCGCGAATAGTTTCCAAAGTCACATTCCCAGAAGCTTCAATTTTCACTCCGCTATCCTGCTGGCGAATCAACTGCACTGCATCACGCATCATATCCAAAGGCATATTGTCCAACATAATAATGTCAGCCTTGTGCTGCAAAGCTTCTTTCACCTGCTCTACACTTTCCGTTTCTACCTCTATAGTCAAGGGATAAGGAATATGAGAACGAATACGGGTAACAGCTTCTCCAATTCCTCCAGCCGCCGCAATGTGATTATCCTTAATCATCACCGCATCATCCAACCCCATACGGTGATTAATTGCTCCACCCAAAGCAGTTGCATACTTTTCCAAAAGTCTCAACCCTGGTGTAGTTTTACGCGTATCCACCAACTGAGCAGGTAAATCAGCAATTTTTTCTACATATATATTAGTCAGGGTAGCAATCCCACTCAACCGCATAGCCAAATTGAGCGCAACTCGTTCCCCCATCAACAGCGCATCCAGCGAACCATGAATTTCGCCTACTACCTGTCCCGGTTCACACCATGTACCTTCAGCCGCAACCGCCACAAAGCTGACTTTTTCGTTCAGAATCTGGAAAACCCTAGCAGCAACTGGTAAACCAGCAATTATCCCTGGAGCTTTAGCTACCCATTTAGCCGAGCCTAGCGTCACATCTTCTACTAATATCGTATTTGTTGTGCGATCGCCCCTGCCAATATCCTCCAACAACCAGCCACGCAACAGTGGATCTAAAACCAGCCAGGGTGGTAAAACAGCAGAATTACTCACAACTTTATTGCTTCCTTAGTGACTTCCAGGAATACTATAGCCTATAACCCTTACTCGCTAAGGCTTTCATAGAGACTCAGAAAAGATCCAAAAGATTTTTGGAAAAAGAGTTGACACAAAGAGTTGGGTTCGCTATATTGA
>NZ_JAVRBS010000042.1:0-60022 GCF_034531155.1 Nostoc sp. ChiVER01
GAACGAATGGACTCGTGTTCTGAACGAATGAACTTGTGTTCTGAACGAATGGACTTGTGTTCTGAACCAAAACTATGAAAGTTCTTCCAGGTGCTTTGGTTATAATAGACGAAACTGTGGCAGAGGCGATGTCTACGACGGGCTACGCCTACGCCATTGGTTACAGTAATGAATTGCATAGTGATGATGGCATTGGTCACTCCCCAGTCTCAAACCACCAAGGGTCATTTGTTGCATTAGTTTTAATCAAAATAGCTTTTTTTCGCATGAACCGTTTCAGTGCCGCCGCACCCATGCGTGATCCTCCCAAACCGGAGAATTTGAAGGCGTTTTTCTCTCCTTCGTGCATGATGGCAGTTAATCCAGCATCGTTGATACTAATAGCACCTGCATCAATCTGTTGGGCAATTTCTAAGGCTTCTGTTTCTGAGGCAAACACAGCAGCACTTAATCCATAAATTGAGTCGTTCGCTAAAGATACTGCTTCTTCTATTGTGGAAAAAGGCATCACTGGCATAATGGGGCCAAAAGTCTCTTCGGTCATCACTTTCATAGAATGATTAACCTGGGTCAGAACTGTCGGACGACACCACCAACCCCCACCTAAATCTTCAATTACACCGCCACAGTGAATTACTGCTCCCTTTTCCACTGCATCTAAAAGATGGTCGCTAATAATCGCTGCTTGTTTTTCGGCAATGACTGGGCCAATTTCTCCACTTTCTACTGTGGGGTACGCTAGTTGAAGGCGATAAGCTTTGGCTACTAATTGATGGTAAAACTTTTCAAATATCGATTCAGCAACATAAATTCGCTCAATTGATAAGCACGACTGTCCGGTGTTTACGACCGAACCCCACAATATTGCTGAGGTTGCTAATTCTAAATTGGCTGATTCTAAAACGATCGCAGGGTCTTTTCCTCCCAATTCTAAAAAAGCCGGAATAAACCGTTTAGCAGCCGCTTCAGCTACTTTTCGCCCCGTTGCTACACTGCCTGTAAAGCACACCAAATCTACATTTTCAATCAAAGCAGATCCAGTTTCGCCTGCTCCTTCAACAAAAGTTAATACGTCGCGTAATTCAGGAACGGCGCTGATTGCTGTTTTCAGTGGTGCTACGAAGCGGGGAGCAATTTCACTGGGTTTAACAATGACAGCACAACCCGCCAGTAATGCCGGAATGGTATCAATAGTAGACAGCAATAGCGGAAAATTCCACGGGCTAATTACCCCAACTAGGGGATAAGGAACGGATGTTTGTTGCAAAGCAATAAATGGAATTGCTGTGTTTTTGGCAGAGTCTTGCAGCAATTCCGGCGCTAACTTACACCAGCGATCAATGCTAGAGAGGAAGGAGTCTATTTCTAATACTGAGGTCGATAATCTTCCCGTATCATTTACCAAAGCCTCCGTCAAGCGATCGCGTCCTGATAATATTGCTTCTTTCCATTGCTGTAAGGCTTCAATTCTCCCCTCTAAACCCAGTTTATGCCAGCTAACCTGCGCCCTGCGGGTACGCTTACATTGCTGTGCCAGCAGCCTTGGAGGCGGCGGGATAATTACGTAGTCAAATTTGCCAGTTCGGGGATTGCGGACTTCTATTGTTTTTGTCATTGGTCATTTGTCATTGGTCATTTGTCATTTGTCATTTGTCATTGGTCAATAATTAATAGTTATTCTTCCCCTGCTCCCTCTGCTCCCCCTGCTCCCTCTGCTCCCCCTGCTCCCTCTGCTCCCCCTGCTTCCCACTCCCCACTCCCCAATTCAAATAATTCCCAGTTTGGCTAACCGCTCAATGGTGGCTTGCTGCGTTTGGAGGAAGTGTTTGCGGTCTACTTCTCCCTCCAGCATAGTATTAGCTGGGTAAAAGTGTGATTGGCGATAACTTTCGGCGTATAGTTCAAATCGCTGGCGTGAAAGTAAATTATTTAACCCTGGTCGGCGGCGATCGCGGCGTAATGCTCCTAAATCAATTTCTGCAAATGCTGCCATGCTTTCACCTGCACCTGTTTCTGCTATTACAATTCCGCGATGGTCAATGATTTTAGAGCCACCATCAGCCGAAGCAATGGGGATAGCAATATTAGCGATGCCTGCGGTATTAGCTGAAACTACATAAGCCATATTTTCAACGGCACGAGTGATTTTTGCTGCGTCTTTGGGGGTGAGGTTTTTGTTATACACTTCCGAAGTGGAATGAACAAAAATCTCTGCTCCTCGCATTGCCAGACACCTCGCCACTTCTGGATACAAAATTTCTTCTGATGCTAAAGCTGCCAAATTACCGATCGCTGTTTTGGCTACGGGAAAAACTCCTTCTAAACCATAGCAGTCAAGATATTTATCCCAAACATCATGGGGTGTAGGAGCAAATAAAGAATTTAGCCGCCGATATCGCAAAACAATTGAGCCAGAGGGGTCAAGAATAAAGCAGGTTTGGAAGTACAATCCGGGAAAGTTGGGGTCAACTTCGTAGGCGTTACCAGCTAAAAAGATTTTATGCTTTTGGGCAATTTTACCAAGTGCGTCATACTCAGCACCAGCCATTTCTATACAAGCTTTTTCTGCCCATCCTCCTAGAGTATCTCCCATCGGGAAACCAGTGAGGAAATATTCTGGTAGTACAATTAAACGACAATCGAAGCCGATGAAAGCGATACTGGCAGCAATTTGTTGCGCTAGGCGGTTGATGGAGTTTTGCATGAGCGATCGCGCTTGTTGGCGTAGGCGTAGCCCGCCGGAGGCATCGCTTGTTTGGTTGACTGCATCACAGGTAATTTGCAGCGCTAAAGCTCGGAATGAATCGAGATTATCGGTGTTATTGTCCAAAATTCCTCACCAAATGCTATAGATGCCTATGGCGGGCTACGCCTACGCCACCCCAGAGATATCGTACAGGTTTATTTGTCAATTCCGATCCAAGGACTTTGTTTTTGTCGCCGCAAATTTCCAGTTGTTCGGGCTTTGTTGAAGCTTTTTCCTTAAATGTTATCGATCTGAGGTCGAATTGATTCTGACTTCTGAATTCTTCTTCAATTCTGATCTTTGGATAAACTTAATTTAAATAAATAACTCCAGGTAGAAGAAAGAATGTCAAATTTCCCCGATCGCACAGAGTCAAACACTGATAAAGTTTTACTCATTGGAGTTACTGGCGGCACAGGTGGAAATGTCGTTAAGGGATTTCTCGAACAGGGAGTTACCAACCTGCGAGTCATTACTAGAGAAATTGACCTTAATCGTCCAACTCTTGCAAAACTCAACGATGCTGGAGTTGAACTGGTAAAAGCCAACCTCGACGATGAAATCTCCCTCATAGAAGCCTTTACAGGAATTTCGGCTGTTTACTGCCACGCTACTTCTGCGGACTCCGCTAAAATTGACCCGTTAGAGGTGGAGAGAGCAAGGCGAGTTGCACAAGTAGCTAAACAGGCTGACATTAAGCACTTTGTCTACAATTCCGCAGGTGGAGCAGACAGGAATTCAGGAATCCCCCGCATAGAGCAAAAGTATCAAGTAGAGAAAATTCTCAAAGAAGCTGGCTTACCGACTACCATGTTGCGAGCCTGCTTGTTTATGGAGGAGTTTTGGAAGAAGTACACGCGACCTTCCATTCTCAAAGGTAGTTTCCCATTTTCCATTCAACCAAACAAGCCCCTTCATCTAATTACAACAAAGGACATGGGCCGCGTTGCTGCTTACGTCATTAAACATCCCACTAAGTATATTGGTCAAGAAATTGAGCTAGCTGGCGATGTGCTGACTCCTCTTGAGATGGCAGAGGCATTCTCTCAAGCGCAGGGGATGAAAGTTGTTTATAAAGAGACACCCGCCTGGATTTTCTTACTCTTGCTGCAAAAGGAACTGTTCGATTTGATTCAGTGGTATCGCAAGCAAGGTTATCAAGCCGATGTCCAGCATTTACGAGAAGAAGAGTTTCCTGAAATTCTGACCACATTTAGGGAATTTTTGGCAGAAACCAACTGGGCAAATACGCAACTTACCTACGAAAGCCTGTGATCGGAAGTATACTGTGGCAGAAGTAGACGGTTATGGAGTTTTGCATGAGCGATCGCAATGACAGTTTATCAGTCTATGATTTCTCATTTAGATACCTTTGCCCTTACTCCAAAATAAGTAATTTTACTGTAAATTCATAGAAAATAGATTTTATTATACTTAATTATAAAAATAAAAATAATTTTATGAGTAAATATAGACAAATCAGAGTAAAAACAAATACTAATAAGTTAGTTCTTTTGTTATTAGTATACCTATGGCTTTTGATTTAGATGAAAAGTTTCAACTAGACATAGCTCAAATGAATTTAAAAAAAGTACATACAGTAATATTTAGTTTACATAACCCAAAAATTCCTTTTGTAATTTGGTTACTAGAGAACCCTAATAGTCCATTGGCCTTACCTGGAAAAATTAGTCTGCGTCATCATGATTATATTCACATACTTTTAGGTAGAGGTCTTTCTCCTCAAGATGAAGCTTTTGTAATTGGATTTACAATGGGTAATGACTTAAAGACTAATCAACTACATTTATTCATTTATAAAACTTTTGCTAAATTTATATATCCATATCCTTACAAATTCTCTTCATTAGATTTAATAAATTTTAACTTGGGTTTTATATATGGCAGAAAAATTAAAATTAAACAAATAAATGAGATTAACTTTGAATTTTATCAAGATGAGCCTATAAAAGATTTGAGAAATATTTTTGGAATTAATCCTTATGATATAAAACTTATAGGAGAGTATTGAATTTAATTAATCCTAAATGACTATATATCTAAAAAATATTATCAAAATGCACCTTTACCTTTCTAAGAAACTGAGATTCGTTCCCTCTCAAATAGTAAGTATAACTTTACTGCTAACATTAATCTTATTTATTCCTCAGATTTGCCTCAATTGGCAAGCATATTATAACTTTAACAGTATTACTAAATATGAATTTAAACTCCAAATACTGAGTGATGAAATTACTTATCTTGATGAAGTCTTAACGATGTCAGCACGCATGAATGCTGCTACAGGAAAATTTATTTGGGAAGAACGGTATCGTCAATTTGAACCTAAACTTGATTTTGCTATTAAAGAATCTATTAAATTGGCTCCTAAAGTATATGAAAATGAGGATGCTAAAAAAGTTGATGCTGCTAATCAACGCTTAGTAGAAATGGAATATCAATCTTTTGAATTGGTTAAAAAAGACAAAAAAGAGATAGCACAAATATTACTTTCTAGCCGTGAGTATGAAAATCAAAAACAAATTTATGCTGATGGTGTTGCCAAAAGAAAGCGTAATATCTCACTTCAGTTACAGCAAAAAGTTGATGATTATTACAAAAGAATGTTTTGGGCAATTTTAGAATCTATTATAAGTTTAGCAATGCTGATTCCAGCGTGGCTTTTAGTATTGCACTTATTACAGCAATACTTAAAAGCTAAAAAAATTGCTCAAGCCGCCTTAGAAGAAACAAATTATAGATTAGAAACGCAAGTTGCAGAGAGAACTGCAAAACTAAAACACAAAAATAATCAATTACAACAGACACTGCAAGAATTGCAACACGCCCAAGTACAACTGATTCAAACTGAAAAAATGTCTTCATTAGGTCAGCTAGTTGCTGGTGTTGCTCATGAAATTAATAATCCAGTTAATTTCATTTATGGTAATCTGGTGCATGTTAGAGAATATAGTCAGGATTTACTAAGTTTAATTAACCTGTATCAACAACAAAAATTTAATTATAATTCAGAACTAAGTAGTCTGATTGATGAGATAGATTTAGAGTTTATTATTGATGATCTGCCGAAAGTTTTATCTTCAATGGCAGTTGGTACTGAACGCATTCGTGAGATTGTGCTAACTTTGCGTAACTTCTCGCGTCTTGATGAAGCAGAAATGAAACCTGTTGATATTCATCAAGGAATTGATAGCACTCTATTAATTTTAGAATATCGTCTTAAAGGAAAGCATAAACAGCAGGAGATTGCAATAATCAAAGATTATGGTGATTTGCCTCTTGTTGAATGTTATGCAGGAGGACTAAATCAGGTATTTATGAATATTTTAAGTAACGCTATTGATGCTTTATATGAATGGGAAGAAGAGTGTTTAAGTTTAAAAGGAGAGGCTAAAAAACACCTTAGCTCTATTATTATCCACACTCAAGTTAAGAATGAAGAGTGCGTGCTTATTAGTATTAAAGATAATGGGTCAGGAATACCAGAGGAAGTTAAGACTAAATTATTTGATCCTTTCTTTACTACTAAACCTATAGGTAAAGGCACTGGTTTAGGATTATCTATTAGTTACCAGATTATAGTAGATAAGCACAAGGGAAAAATCGAGTGTATTTCTGCACCTGGTAAGGGTACAGAGTTTTTAATTGAGATTCCTATCAAGCAGACGCGGTAAGCAAATATATCGACTGTGCAGCATTTTTCTCTATCTGTTCTTGCTTCCTTGCTCTTGTTCAAGCTTATTATTTGTGGTCATACCTTTGACATAATTTTGTAATGCCTTTGTCAATATGATCTGCAATAGTTTACTCATCAAACTGTTTAACGGAACTAGGCAGGTAATCCCTGCCTTTTTTATTTATGGACGATTCCCGTTTACCTGAGAATTACTAATAGAAAATCCTCGACGCGTAGGTTTAATACTAGCTAATTCCACCTGAAAACTTACCTTGTCGGCCATTTCGCCGCTTCTTGCTTCCAAAGTCCATTTACCAGGACGCAAATTCCAAAATAAAGAATTAGCTGAGTTTGTATCTAGCTTTTCTCCATTTAGCCACCATTCAATAGACGCAGATTTATTTCCTACTAGTTTAAATTCGAGTTTTTGCTTCGCTTCTTCACCTGGATACAGTAAAAATAAATCGCCATGATGCGGAGATAAAATTCTCAAATTGTTAGAAACAAGGCTCGATTGCTGTTGTTTGGCCAACCACTCATCATACTCTGGTGATAAATTGAATTGGTTGTTACCTTCATAGGCAATTTTATCTTCTGGATAGAAATATTCCTGCACAACTGAGGTACAATCTGGTGTTGGTCGTAACCCCGAAATTGCACAAACAGGTAATTGCACTAAACCTTCTGGAGGTGGAAAACCTGCTGGTTCTTGATGTTCGTGCAGGTGTAACATAATTCGATTCCACAAGGGTGCAGCCCCGGTAACACCTGAAACCTGACGCATCGGTTCGCCGTTGAAATTACCTACCCAAGTAGCGACGGTGTAATTTGTAGTGAAGCCAACTGTCCAAGTATCCCGAAAATTGGAAGAAGTGCCAGTTTTAACAGCAACAGAGAAAGGTAAATTTAACACTGAGTCTACACCAAATGCTGTTGCACGAGCATGGTTATCACTAAGTATGTTGGTAATTAATTGCCATATTGTGTGGTTAGGGAGTGGGGAGTGGGAAGAGACGCGATTAATCGCGTCTGTACTGGGGAGTGGGGTATCTAAAAATGTGCTTATTAGCGGCGTAGCTTCTCCAAGTCGTGCCATAGTAAGGTAGGCACGAGCTAGCTCCCAGAGACTAACTTCGCCACTACCGAGAGTTAACCCTAAACCGTAATGTTCTGGGGTTTGATTAAGGTGTTCAAATCCCAGTTGATGCAATCGTTCTAAGAAAGTTTCTACACCTACTTTTTCTAAAACCCTCACTGCGGGGACATTTAGGGAATTTGCTAAAGCGATTCGCACCCGCACAGGGCCAAGAAAGCGTTCGGTGTAATCTGTGGGGCTATAAAGTTTCGCGCCAGGAATGGCATAATGGGCGGGTACATCTGCCAAAATAGTATTTGGGCGAATTAAACCTTTTTCTAAGGCTAGTTCATAGACAAAAGGCTTAAGGGTAGAACCTGGTTGACGTAGTGCCTGTACTCCATCATTGCGTCCCAGTTTGGCTTCATTAAAGTAATCAGGCGAACCTACATAAGCCAAGACTTCGCCAGTGTGGTTGTCAATCACTAACGCAGCTGCATCATGGACATTGTTGGCGGCTAAGGAAGAAATTACCTGTTGCACCTGTGCTTCGACAAACTGCTGTAAGGGGCGATTTATCGTGGTGCGAATAATGGATTTATCCTCCAAATCTCCCTTAAAAAGGGCTTGATTCTCCCCTTTGTAAGGTGAACTAGGGGGAATTTGATTGGCTAACCAAAACAAAAAGTGTGGTGCGGCGATAATTCCCCGTTGACGAGATTGAAACACAACTTTTTCGGCGGATGTTCGGGCTGCGTAGCTTGCCGCCGTAGGCATCGCACCACTAATATATTTTTCCTGTATCATCCGATTGAGGATGTATTTTTGTCGCTGCTTCAGCCGTTCCCAATGCTGATAAGGGTTAAAGTATGTGGGATTATTAGGAATAGCAGCTAACAAACTAGCTTGGGCAAGATTTAACTCACTCGCTGGGATGGAAAAATAAGTCTGCGCTGCTGCTTCCACACCATATATATTCCCTCCCATTGGCAGGCGATTGATATATGCAGACAGAATTTCATCTTTGTTCATCCCTGCTGCTAACCGCCAAGATAGCCAAATCTCACTTAGTTTACCAGAGAAACTACGCGGCACTGGATATAACATCCGCGCTAACTGCATAGTAATTGTGGAAGCGCCAGAAACAATTCGTTTGGCGTGGATGGCTTCTTTGCTGGCGCGGATAATAGCTTTCATATCCAACGCCCCGTGACGATAAAAGCTGCCATCTTCGGCGGCTAAAATAGCGTGGATAAACTGGGGCGAAACCTGATTTAGTGGTATTACTGATGTATGCTCTTGGTCACGGGTGAGTAATGTTCCTAATGGTAAACCATTGCGATCGCTAAATTGTATTGCCAACTGATTTTGAGCAATATCTGCGGCACGAATAGGCGCAAAATAAGGTAGTAGGCGTACAACCAGACAGATTACCAGCACAGCCAGGATAACCTTACTAGTGCGCTTAAGTTTGAGTAGCGATCGTAAAATTAGTTTCATCAGGGAATCCCTGCCCAAAAAACTTACCTTAATTGTGACGCGAAGATTATTACATCTACATCAATAACTATGTCAAATACTTAATAAGTAATTTTTCCTAACTTAGCAGATATAAATTAATATTTGCAGAACTTAAATACTTCTTCATAGTTAAGATTTGTAGTGATTTTGCGGAACAATCACACGGTATTGGTTATCTATGTAAATAAACATAAGTTTTATCCAATATTTGAGTAAAAAATAGTCATCAGCCTTCCCTTATTAGTCTTGGCATTGCCAACTTAATGAGGGAAGACAAACTTTTGTTCTCTATAATTTGTGAATTTTTATTTGTAATTACTAAAAATATGATTATCAGAGCTTTCCTTCGTTTCCACCAAAAAATTCTCTATTTCTTCCTTGGCGTACTTGGCGCACTTGGCGGTTTATTAAAAAAAATTAGTTATTCTTCAAGCCAGAAGAGAAAAATACAGTATCTTCTTCTCTTTACATTTATGCTAGGGATGGCAGGGTGTAACTTTTTTGGTATCAACTCAGGTAAAGAACAACTCCCAACAGTATCCGCACTCACGCCGCCTAAACTACCAGACTGGATTGAACAAATTAGTCCCATTGGGGATGCAAAATCTCTTAATCAAATCCGCATCCGTTTTAAAGAAGCTTTAATCCCAGTTGAAAGTCTTGACAGTCCAGAACAACAGAAAATATTAGAAAAATTTGCCCTTTGGCCGCCTCTACCCGGTCAATTTCGCTTTTTGACACCGCGCATGGTAGGTTTTCAAGCCGAGAAAGCATTGCCAATAGCGACAAGATTTCAAGTTACCCTCAAAACAGGTTTAGCCGATTTAAAAAATCATCGCTTAGACAAAGATTTGCCTTGGACTTTTAATACCGAATCTATCAACCTGACTAATTTACCCGGTGTAAATCCCATTGAAAAAGCTGATATTGAACCAATTGATTTACAACAGAAATTACAGGTTACTTCAAATGTAGAATTAGATTTAGCTTCTGTACAAGAACATTTACAGTTAATTCCCGAAGGTAAAAATAAGGGTGTAGGCTTTAAAGTTGAATTAAATAAAGAAGAAAAACCATTAAAAAATGAAGAAGAACCTTTAGAAAAATTTGACCCTTCAGCACGTAACTGGATTTATAACCTTATCCCCCAGCAAAATCTCGAAAAAGCAACCCCTTATCGTCTAGTATTTTCTCCCGGAATCCGTCCTGCTTATGGTAATCTACCTACAGAGAAAGAATTTGCCAGTAAGCTAGTAACTTATTCGCCTTTAGCATTTCAAAAAATTAACTTTTACGGACAGCCAGATGCAGGTGGAACTTTTGGAAGATTTGTTAAAGGCAGTCCTCAGCTAGAATTTAGTAACGTCTTATTGCCAGATTCAGCTAAAGAAAATATTACTATTAATCCAGCACCAAAAGAAATTTCGAGAATTATCCAAATAAACGATGAAGATAAAGTTGTCGGCATCAATCCTTATGCACTAGAACCTGCGAAGACTTATACAATTACTATCGGCGGAAACCTCAAAGATAAGTTTGGGCAGACTTTAGGTAAACCTATCACACTTAAATATGATACTGGAGATTTAGCTGGGGATATCTGGGTACCCTCAGATTTAAATATTTTCCCCACAGGTAAAGATTTACAGCTAAATATTAGTACCGGAAATTTGCCAGAATCGAAGTACAAAGCGGCTTATCGAGTAGTTCAACCGACAGATTTAGTTTATTTTAATAATGGTAGTGATTTATTACCAGAACCTTCTGATTGGCAAAGTTTTAAGGTATCGGGTAAAAAAAATGAATCAGTTGATATTGCTGTTCCTCTGCGGGAAAAAATAAGTGCAGCTACAGGAATGTTAGCTTATGGAGTGCAAGCCCGCACTAATAAATATCAGGAGAATGGTAAGGAACTGTGGCGTGAACCTACGACTTATGGCATGGTTGAATTGACGAATTTGGGCGTATTTACTCAGTGGTTTCCTGAGTCAGGCTTAATTCGCGTCAATCATCTTACGGATGGTTCGCCAGTTCAAGCGGCTGCTGTGGAAATTTATCAATCAAAGTTACAGGCTAAATCTCGCCCCGAACCAGTACCCTGTGCAACAGGTAAAACTGATGAAAATGGAACTTTGGCAATTACTCGTGAAAGATTACAGCAATGTTATTCGGGAAATGAAAGTTCTAGTAAATCACCACAATTATTAGTAATTGCCCGTGAGAATCAAGATTGGGCATTTGCCAGAGTTGAAGAATATAGCGGCGTTTATGGATATGGTATTGATGCAGGCTGGCAAGTTGGGAAACCTGAATCACGCGGGGTAATTTTCTCGGATAGAGAGTTGTATCAACCAGGTGAAAAAGCTTTGTTTACCGGTTTTGCTGACTTATTGCAAAATGGTGCAATCCAGCAAGATAAAAATGCTGTTTACCAATTAACTTTGGTTAATCCTGATGGGCAAAAGACTAATTTAGGTACGCAAACTACAAATGAATTTGGTACATTTTCTCTAGAACTGCCCATAAAGACTACTCAGCGCTTAGGCTACTATACAATCCAGGCTAAGGGGAAGAATGGGCAAGAAATTTCTGGAGAATTTCGGGTAGCTGAGTTTAAGCCACCCAATTTTAAAGTTGAACTCAATTTAGATAAAGAATTTGCTCTCATTGACGAGAAAGTTAATATTAATGCTACAAGTAATTATTTGTTCGGTGCGCCTGTAGAAGGTGGCGAAGCAAAATACTTTATCACTCGCCAACAAGCTAATTTTGTTCCAAAAGGTTGGGATGAATTTACTTTTGGTAGGCAATGGTTATGGCCAGAAGAAACTCCTACTATATCTAGTGATGTATTGCAAACTAATGCCCAGCTAGATGCTAATGGTAAAAGTAGTCAAACTGTAAATGTGGCTAATGATTTGCCATATCCGATGACTTACCAAGTAGATGTGCAAGTTGCAGATGTTTCTAATCTATCTGTAGCCAATTCCAAAACTTTTACAGCCTTACCAAGTAATCGTCTCATCGGGTTAAAAAGTAATTTCATCGCTGATGCTGGTAAGGCTTTTCCCATTGAAGTTATTGTTACTGACCCTACAGGAAAAGCGATAATAGGTCAACGGGTGCGGCTGGAATTACAACAAATTAAATACAGCAGCGTCACGCAGTTGGTGGAAGGTAGCCGAACTCCAAAAAATCAAGTTGAATATAAAACAGTCGGACAAGCAGAAATTACATCTGCTAGCAATCCGCAATCGGTGAATTTGACAGCACCGGAATCTGGTTCATATCGGATTAGAGTTAATTTTAGTGATGCCAAAGACGAATTAAGTGCCACAGATTTACAGATTTGGGCAACTGGGGAAAATCCAGTATTTTGGGGTTCTAAAGATAAAGATGTCTTAGAAATTCAGTTAGATAAAAAAGAGTTTAAACCTGGTGAAACTGCTACTGTACTAATTCAATCTCCTTATCCAGATGCAGAATTGTACTTTGCTGTAATTAAAGACAAACCTCTTTATCAGCAAATTACCAAAACTCAGGGAAGCGCACCACAAATTCAGTTTAAAGTCACGCCAGAAATGCTACCAAATGCAGCCATTGAAGCTGTCTTAGTCAGACAAGGTAAACCGATAAACCAAGTGAAAGCTGGAAGTTTAGATAATTTGGTGAAGATTGGTTTTACACCTTTTAAAGTTAACTTAGAAGATAAGTATTTAAAACTGCAAGTTAAGCCGATGCAAGCATCATTAGAACCTGGTGCAGAGTCAACGGTACAACTAGAACTGAAGGATAATCAAGGTAATCCCACCAAAGGACAGTTTACAGTCATGGTGGTAAATGAAGCGGTGTTACAACTTTCTGGTTATCGTCCGCCAGACTTAGTAAATACAGTTTATGCAGAACAGCCGATATCTACCCGCTTTAACGATAATCGCGCGGATGTCATATTACAACCACAAGATGTAGCTAAACCTAAAGGTTGGGGTTATGGCGGTGGTTTCTCAACTGGTGCAGCCAATACTCGCACTCGCACAGATTTTCAAGCCTTAGCTTACTACAACGGTTCTGTTGTCACCGATGTAAATGGTAATGCACAGATAACCTTTAAACTCCCGGATGACTTAACTACATGGCGGGTGATGGCTGTCGCTACTGATGGAAATCTGCGTTTTGGGAATGGAGACGCAACGTTTATCACCACAAAGCCACTACTAACTAATGCCATCTTGCCACAGTTTACCCGTCCAGGCGATCGCATCCTTGCTGGTTTATCTGTAACTAACAACACTGGGAATACAGGAAATCTCTCAATAAATGGCGAACTTAGCGGTAATGTAAAGTTTGCTGACAAAAACCCTACAGCTACTGCTTTGCAAACCAAAGCTGAATCTGCAACTCACGCTTATCGTTTTCCAATGGTGGCGCATAGTGTGGGAGTTGGAAAAGTTCGCTTTAGCACTCAGCTAAATGGTACAGCCGCAGATGCTTTTGAAGTTCCTTTGGAAATTAAGCCAATTGAAATTACAGAACAAGTCGTTGAAGCTGGTGTTACTGAAAAACAAGTAAAAATTCCCTTGAATGTTGATAAAAATACCTTCCTTAACGCGGGAGGTTTAGATATTCAGTTGGCGAGTACTCTGATACCAGAGATTCAAGCACCAGCAAAGCAGGTTTTAGAAGATAATGATTTGCCGTTTACAGAACCGGCTGCAAGTCAGTTAATGATTGCGGCTAATCTGCAAAATCTTACACAAAAATATGGTCAAACCTTTGCAGAATTTAATCCTAACCAACAGGCAAAACAAGCCATTGAACAATTGCAAAAACTCCAAATAGCAGATGGTGGTTTTGCTGCTTTCCCCAAACAAGAAAAATCTGACCCTTGGGTTTCTTCTTATGCAGGTGAATCTTTAGCTAAAGCCAGTCAGGTGTTTCCTAATTTAGTCGATTCTGCAATGCTATCCCGCCTCAAAACTTATCTGCAAAAAGTTTTGGCGAATCCTGGAGAATACGAGTTTTGTAAACAGCAACTATGTAAAAGACAACTGCAACTTAATGCTTTAATCGCTTTAGCAGAACTGGATGAAAAACGCAATACATTCCTCGCAGATATTTATGAACAGCGCAATAATTTTGATTTAGTAACTCAAATCAAACTGGCGCGATATTTATCTCAATTCCCAGAATGGCAAGATGAATCTCAACAATTAGTGAATAAGCTGCAACAAAGTATATATGAAACTGGTCGCACAGCAATTGTGAGTTTACCCAGTAGTTGGGGATGGATGAGTTCATCTACGACGACGCAAGCGCAAGCTTTACGTTTATTTATTGCCAAACAAAGTAAACCCGAAGTTATAGATAAATTATTCCAAAGTCTTCTGGCACTACGGCGGGATGGCACATGGCAAACTAACTATAATAATGCCCAAGCTTTAACAGCTTTGGTAGAATATAGCCAACTACAACCTACACCACCTAATTTTGTTGCCACAGTACAATTAGCTGGTAATAAGTTAGGAGAAAACCGGTTTGAAGGTTACACAAATCCTAATTTACAACTAATTGTGCCGATAAATCTATTACCTCGTGGGCGTAATGATTTGACGCTACAAAAATCAGGTAATGGCACTTTACACTATCTGGTTGCTTATAATTATCGCTTGCAAGGAAATCAACCAGGCAGATTTAATGGTTTACGCATAACACGAGAAATTGGTCAAGTAAATAAAGATAAAGTTTTACAAAAAACAGGTCTTTACGCGTTCGATAAACCCTTGACTTTAGCCTCTGGACAGGTGTTTGATATTGGTTTAGAAATCATTGCCGATCATCCTGTGGATCATGTGGTGATTAAAGATCCGTTACCATCAGGTTTTGAGGCGGTGGATGCGAGTTTTCAAACTACCACAGCTGCATTACAAGCAAAAGCCGATAGCTGGGAACTTGGCTTTAGAAATATCTACCGCGATCGCATTATCGCCTATGCTGACCACTTAGAACCAGGAGTTTATAGTCTGCATTACTTAGTCCGTTCTGTTACTCCTGGTACATTTTCTTGGCCTGGTGCAGAAGTTCATCTGCAATATGCACCAGAAGAATTTGGGCGTACTGCTGAGTCTACATTAATACTGGAGGATGGGAAGTAATTATTTCTGCCATCTTTTGGCTACAACAAATCTAAAAATCTTTCCAAGTCTATACGAGCCTGCTTTAAAATTTTAGCTAGGGTGGAACGCTTAACTGACCGATGAGCTGGAACAGTCAATTTCAAGATTTCATCCGGTATGCTTTTTTCTAATCTAATATGACTACCTCGCTGGCGTACAACTATCCATCCATCCCGTTCTAAAGCAGCGATAATCTGAGTATAGGGTAAATGGGAACTTTGCTCACAGTACCAATTCCCTGACAATTACGCCTTCTTGAGTAATCAATTCATCTTCCAATGGTTCAAGGTAAAGTTCTATTGCTTCTTGGATATTCTCTAATGCTTCTTCCACACTTTCTCCTTCACTGATACAGCCAGGAAGTGAGGGAACATGGACGGTGTATCCGCCTTCGTCACTGGGTTCTAATACAACTTTAAGTTTCATAACTTGACAATGAACCTACTTTTCTATTTTTAGTGATTTATGGCAATCATATTGTAATTAAAGAGCGATCGCGTAAAGGTACTGGATTTGATTATTGGTTAGGTAGCGAAGATGAAGCTGGTGAACTTCCGTTTCAAAATAAAGTACGGTTGGAAGTTTCAGGTCTACCTAAATCATTCGTGAACAACAAGATCCCCGACTTCTCAAAGAAGTCGGGGATCTAAGCCTAGTGATTTTCACAAATCAAATAGGATTGCTATAGCAGGCTTAGAGCTAGAATAAAACAAAAAATCGAGCAAACTAATCCTTCCGATGGTGAATTTCCTGCCTACATTATTATTGTTGAATTTAGCGGGTTTCTTAAACAACTTCAGGATTTTTCTCGTGGTTCCTCATCAATTAACAATGCTTTTTTACTACGCTTTAACTGTTTCCAAAGTGCTTTAATCTGTTCGTAAGCATCTTCTGTTTCAAGCTTTCCAGATGTTTCTAAATTGGTAATGTAGCCAACTTTTTGAGCAAATTCTTGAAGGTTAGCATTAAATACTAAATTCTCTGGCTTAACTTGACCGTAATAGCGACTACGAGGGTAAAGAAATTTGTTTTTGTCGTCAAGATTATGCTCGTCCATTACCTTACCCCCAATAAGTGACTTTTTGCCAACGATAATCACAACAGAGACAGAGATTGCTTCAATAAAAAATTGGTGCGATTGTTGCAAACTATGAGCGAGTCTAAAAGGGAACATAAAACTAATTATACAGCAATTAGCTGCTTATTAGCTGCAATAACAGTAAGGTTTTTCGATTGTGAACATTAAGTGTGAACTATACCAGCTTTGGTAATAGTGTTGTAATCATAAGTAATAAAAATTTCAATTTTAAATCAAGTTTCCTTAGTTTATGGAATCATCTTGTTATTTGATAACTACCCATTGCGTGATAGCCGCCATTCCTCGCCAGCCCAAAAATTTACCAATAGGTTCCGCCCGTTGAATGGCAATACGAGTTAAATCACCACCGACTCGTTCATGCCATTGAAATAAAGTTTGCTCACCCTCTATCGTCACTACATTTACCACTAAACGTCCACCCGACCGCAGTGCTTCCCAACAAACATCAAAAAGTCCTGTTGCTGTCACTCCACCACCAATAAAAATAGCATCTGGTGTAGGCAAGTCTTTCAGGGCATGAGGCGCTTTACCTTCAATGATTTGTAGATTTGGAGTTCCGAGAGTCGCAGCATTATCGGCAATATATAGTAGTCTAGAAGCATTTTGTTCGATCGCGATCGCTCGACACCGAGCATTACTCCGCATCCATTCAATAGAAATTGAGCCGCAACCCGCGCCAACATCCCACAATAATTCTCCCGGTATGGGTGCTAAAGCTGCTAGAGTAATTGCCCTAACTTCACGCTTCGTTAACTGTCCATCGTGGTGATAGGCGTTATCTGGTAATCCTGGTAATCTTGGTAATGGGATAACCCCAGCATCAGCAATACAATCAACTGCAATCGCATTCAAAGTCGCAACTTCAGTTTCACTCCAGGATGCAGCCGTACCTTCCACAATTCTTTCATGAGCGCCGCCCATACGCTCCAATACGGTCATTTTACTGCCACCATAGCCGCGATTTGTCAAAATTTTAGCAACAATGGCGGGTGTGTCCTTCCCCTCGCTCAAAATCAACAGCCGTGCTTTTGGGTAAATGTAAGACTGGAGTAGAGAGGATGGACGACCATTCAAACTCAAGGTTTCCACCTCAGTTAAAGACCATCCAACCCTGGCACAGGCGAGGCTGAAGGCTGAAGGTGCGGGGATAATTGTCATTTCAGAGACGGGAATTCGCCGCATCAAGGTAACACCAATGCCATAACACATAGGATCGCCACTTGCAAGTACGCAAATTGACTCACCTCGACGTTTGAGAATTTCCTCTACAGAAGTACTAATGGGAGATGTCCAGACTAGTTCCTCACGTTGATCATCTGTAGGGAGCATCGATAAATGGCGATCGCCTCCCACAATTACTTTAGCTTGATCGAGTAAAGAACGAGCGATCGCGCTTAACCCCTGTAACCCATCTTCGCCAATACCGACGATAGAAAGCCATTTCTGTGTCATTGCTAATTCATAATTCATAATTAAGATTTGACGCTAATTCTAATTCTGAATTATTCCGTCAATTTTGGTAGGATATAATTCATAGTGCTGGATTGAGGATAATAGGATGAACTCGCTCCCAGAAATAGAAGCTGCTATTATGCAACTGTCTGAAGGTGAAATGCGGGATTTATCAAAGTGGCTTCAAGAATATCTCAATGATGCCTGGGACAAGCAAATTGAAGCAGATGCAAAATCTGGTAGATTGGATCAGTTAATCCAGCGTGCAAAAGCAGATATTGAAGCTAATCGGGTGAAATCGTTAGATGAAATCCTTAACAACCCCTGATTTTTGGCGATCATATTCTGCACTTTCATTTGAAGTTAAAGAGCAAGCTAAAAAGGCATATCGCCTTTGGATTAATAATCAATTTCATCCGTCTTTGCATTTCAAAAAAGTAGAAAATGATTTGTGGTCAGTCAGGATTAGTGGTGGATATCGCGCACTAGCAATCAAGAAAGGCGAGGATTATTACTGGATCTGGATTGGATCGCATGATGAGTATGAAGGGCTGATTGAATAAGAATATTGCTACTTTCTCGGTAATTACAAACAAGTAATCTCCGTGATTATTTTCATAGTTATCAGCAATCTCTTATGATGCGTGCTGTGTTGATGTTTGCTGCTAGTCTTTGACACCTGTGGCGATTTCATATATCAGTGAACACTAATACAATGTCTAAGCTAGTTTTGAAGGTTCGTAGTAAGGACTTTAATCCTTACTACGAACGTGCTTACTTGAAAACTGTTAAACCAGTGCTGCTGTTGCTTTCATTGCAAAAATTTTCTCAATTACATCTTCTACTACCTTATCTGGCGTGGAAGCACCAGAAGTAATTCCGACCACAATTTCTCCATCTGGCAACCAGTTTTCTGTAGTTATTAACTGCCCATTTAATTGCCGATGTTCTATGGAATCTCCTGATTTAATCCGTTCAACAGTATCAATATGATAAGAAGGAATTCCCCGCTCAAAAGCAATTTGTTGTAATTGAGTAGTATTCGATGAATTAAACCCACCAATTACTATCATTAAATCTAAATTTTGTTCCACTAACTCCAACATTGCATCTTGGCGTTCTTGAGTGGCATCACAAATAGTATTGAAGCTTTGGAAATGTTGATTTAACTCAGTGGGGCCATACTTTTGTAACATAGTCCGCTCAAAAAGCTTGCCGATTTGCTCAGTTTCGCCTTTTAGCATCGTGGTTTGGTTAGCAATGCCAACTCTTTCTAAATCTCGATCGGGGTCAAATCCTGCTGAACAAGCTTTAGCAAATTTTGTCAGAAATTCTTCACGGTTCCCACCATTCATAATATAGTCAGCAACATATTGTGCTTCTTGCAAATTCAACACAATTAAATATTTGCCAGCAAAGGAACTAGTCGCAACTGTTTCCTCATGTTTATATTTACCGTGAATTATTGATGTATAATCGATTTTTTTGTGCTTTTCTACTGTATTCCAAACTTTAGATACCCAAGGGCAAGTTGTATCAACAATTTTGCAGCCTTTCTCGTGAAGTATCTGCATTTCTTGAACGCTAGCCCCAAAGGCGGGTAATATCACTACATCACCAGTTCCAACAACAGAAAAGTCTTTATTCTTTCCTTCAATGGGAATAAATTCGACTTCCATCTCCTGCATTCGCTGATTGACAGAGGGATTGTGGATAATCTCGTTAGTAATCCAGATGTGTTCTGTAGGGAAGTGCTGGCGGGTTTCATAGGCCATTGCCACAGCGCGTTCTACACCCCAACAAAAGCCAAAGGCTTGTGCTAGCCGGATTGTCACATCACCTCGTTGTAGAGTGTAATTGCGATCGCGAATTTCTTGAATCAAATTACTCTGATACTCAGACTGCAACTGGGTGGCAACTTCTGCTTGATGACCAAACCCTTTGCGATTGTAATTGTCTGAATGTTGCAGGCTGCGCTTAAAAGCTTTTGTATCCATTAGATTTGTCTACTTAAACCACTATTTCTTATTTTCTCGCGCCCAGACGCAATTTATACAGAGTTGTATTCAAAGATATTATCAGAGAGGGTAAAGGGAAAAGGATTTAATGCCTTTACCCTTTATTCTTTAACCTTTTCCCCTCTTCTTCTTGCTGGGGTTTTAATTCGATCTCGCCATAAAGCTGCAATGCAGAACGCCAAACTATATAGCCTTCAGGACTTAAATGTAAACCATCAGTAGTAAATTCGCGGCGGAGATTACCTTGTTTGTTGGTAAACAGGGGATGTAAATCGAGATATTTGACACCTTTTTTGTTACAAATACTTTGCAGCTGCTGATTTAACTCACGAATGCGACTATTGTCAACAGCCAGAAGTTTATCTCGTCCTTTCCAGGTTGCTTCTTCTGCGCCATGTGGCAAAATCGATTGGACAACAATTTGCGCCGTGGGATGCTTCTTTCGTAGGTAATTAATAATTTGACGCTGATTATCTAAAATTTCTCTGTCGCTCACCCCCCGAATTAGGTCATTAATGCCAATCATCAGAAAAATCTCCTCTGGCTGGGTGCGGTCAAATATCTCCAATCTTTTCAAGAGTCCATTACTGGTTTCGCCAGAAATTCCTTGATTGAGCCAATTTTTACCTTCAGGTAATAACTCAGGCGGAAACCACAAACTCAAAGAATCTCCCACTAGGATGCTTAAATGCGGAGGACGTTGGTCTGCGGCTACCTTGGCTTCTTGCGTAAGGATGTCTACCCACTGCTGGTAAGAGAGTTGGTGACGACGACCTAAATCAGATGTAGCAATTTCGGGTGAGAAGTTACGACTGATTGGCTCTGGGGATGTTACTATCCCAAAAAAAGCGGACAATCTCTGCTGTTGCCAAATTAGCAGGATGACCGCCAACATTAGGATGCCGTTAGTTAACAGCGAGAAAAATGCCCAGATAGGAAAGGTTTTTGCAGATGTAGACACGACTAGCGAAATTTACCAATTATTTGAATCAAATTTTAACGCTAGCGATCGCAAATTACACATTTAAATTGGGGAATGGGGAATGGGGGAGAATAATAACTCGTAACTCCTGTACAGACGCGATTAATCGCGTCTGTACTCCCTACTCCCCACTCGCTACTTTTTACTAAGTAGGACGATCGCCAAACTCGGAGTTGTAACCTTCTTCTCCGTGCTCGTTGATATCCAAACCTTGCAATTCGGCTTCTTCTTTAACTCGCAGACCAACTGTAGCATCGATAATCTTGAGAATAACCCACGTCCCAACACCTGCGATCGCATAAGCAATGGCAATTGCTAGTAGTTCAACTCCCAATTCACCAAAGTTACCACGCAGTACCCCGTCTTTACCTCCGCCGTTGACTTGAGTCGTGGCAAAGATGGCCGTTAAAATAGCCCCCACCGTACCACCAACGCCATGCACGGGAAAGGTATCTAAAGCATCATCAACTTCTAGCTTGTGCTTAAAACTCACAGCATAGAAGCAAACAAAGGCAGTGATGAAACCAACTAAAATCGCCGATAGCGGTGTGACAAATCCGGCGGCGGGAGTGATGCCAACTAAACCAGCAACGGCTCCTGTAGCCGCTCCCACGGCTGTCGGTTTACCCCGTAAAACTGCTTCCAAAATTAGCCACATTAAAGCCGCCGCCGCCGCCGCCGTATTGGTGGCAACAAAGGCTGTTGTTGCTAAATTTGTTGTTAAGTTACCAGAAGTTCCACTAGCAACAGATAAGGCACTCCCAGCGTTGAAGCCGAACCAACCAAACCACAGCAAGCCAGCACCCAGCAAAATGAAGGGGACATTGTGTGGCGGGCTAAGACGATCGGGATGGGTTTTCCGAGGCCCAAGGACGAGCGCAGCTACCAGGGCTGAAACGCCAGAACTAATATGAACTACTGTGCCACCTGCAAAGTCGAGGGCACCTAATCCACCAGCTAAACCTAAAAATCCACCTTTAGCCCACACCATGTGAGCAATGGGGGCGTAAACAAAGGTTGACCACAGCAGCACAAACAGCGAATAGGCGCGGAAACTCATTCGCTCAACGATCGCTCCAGAAATTAGAGCTGGGGTGATAATGGCAAACATGGCTTGGTAGATCATGAATGCCTGGTGGGGTATCGTTCCGGCGTATGAAACGACATCAGCATATTTGGGGTCTGCTGCTTTGAGGGCGTCTTCATAAGGCAGATGCGGCAAGTAGCCTTGAGTTTCTAAACCAACACCATTCAACCCGAACCATTGCAATCCACCAATAAATGGTAAACCTGGTGCAAAGGAAAGACTATAACCCCAGAGAATCCAGGTAACTCCCACGATCGCCATTAACACAAAGCTCATCATCAATGTGTTTAGGATATTACGCGATCGCACAAATCCACCATAAAAGAACGCCAATCCTGGTGTCATTAACAGCACTAGTGCTCCTGAGATCAGCATAAATGCCGTATCTCCAGTATCAGCAGCAGGCACAGCAGCTGGTGTTTGGGCAAAAGCATTGCCCATCAAAGGCCCTCCTAAAAACAGTAGGGTAATAACCCCAATCATCACAACTTTCTTCAACACTTCTTTTTCTTCCTAACCACCAATAATTTGTATACTTGACTACATTTGATTACTTTTAGTTACACATTTTTGTGTTGAAAGTTACTTAATCTTAAATTTCTTGAAATGTTAACAAAAATATAATCCTGTTTGTAGTTGCCAAGATGGGAATAACAATGTATACACTCAATCATTTGATTGTTGATTGCATTTTTTTTTGAACAATAGCATTTTATTCAAGCGCTACAAAATTCTAAATTTTTAGTTACCTACTGTTACAAATCAAGATACTTGTGATCCTTGAAAAGTCTTGTAAATTATCAGAGAATTTTGCCAAAAATGTGATGATTTATCTTCATATCTCCCTTATAAAGGTGTAGATATATATCCACAGGGCTTCTTCTTCGAGCTTAGTTGCTAAAAAACCTTTGCATTGGATGAGGTTATTATCTGCTTAAAAGGGAATACTATAAAAACATTGGTAAAAAATAATACAAACATTCTATTTAAGTTCTGGGTGCAAACATGATAATTAGAACACTCACTAAAGCTAAACATGCTCCGATTAAGTCGTAGCGGTCTGGAGTTACCCCGTCTACCTTCCAGCCCCAAAACATTGCCATTGCAATAAACACGCCACCGTAAGCCGCATACACTCTGCCAAAATTTGCCGATTGGAGAGTTGCAATAATCCCATAAAAAGCTAAAGCAATTCCACCCAATATGCCCCACCACAAAGGCTTACCTTCGCGCAACCACAACCAGACTAAGTAGCCGCCACCGATTTCCAATAAACCAGCCCACAAAAAATACACTAGGGACTTAATCATTTAACAGATTCTTTAATAAAATCGAACTCAGTAAAATTACGCTAACGCTTTTAACTAAAGTGTTGTCATTAATTAAAGTAAGTTTGTTGACAAATTAGGGATTGGAGATTGGGGCTAGGGACTGAGTATTAAGGGGGACAAAACAAGATAAAGACTTCTTTTTTAATAATTCCGCCTAGTCCGCAATCTCCAGCCCCCAATCCCCAATCCCCAGTCCCCAGTCCCTAATCCCCAGAATAAGGATGAAAGCACCATTACCTGATAACGAAGCACAAAGAATCGAGACGCTTTTGCAGTATAAGATTCTCGACACGCCATCTGAAGCCGCTTTTGATGACCTCACCCATTTAGCCTCGTATATTTGTCAGACTCCTATTGCTTTAATTAGCTTAATTGATACAAACCGTCAGTGGTTCAAGTCAAGACTCGGAATAGAAGCCATAGAAACGCATCGAGATTTTGCATTCTGTGCCCATGCTATTCTACAGCCTGATGTTTTTATTGTGCCTGATGCAACAGATGATGAAAGGTTTGCCATCAACCCACTAGTAACATCTGACCCAAAGATTCGGTTTTATGCTGGTGTACCTCTGACTAATCCTGAGGGATATGCGCTAGGAACTCTATGTGTAATTGATTATGTACCACGAGAACTTACACCAGAACAAGTGGAGGCATTACGAACTTTAGGTCGTCAAGTGATCAAGCAACTGGAATTACGCCGAAATTTAGCAAGTTTGGTACTTGTAAGCAAGAAAGGCAAACAGGCGCAGAGAGTACACAAGCAATTTTTTAAAAAGATTGCAGCAGGTTTTGGTTTAGCATCGGCAATTTTAGTTCTGATTGGCGTAGTTTCTTATCAAAATACAAGAGTATCTACTAATAATCGCAGTATAGTAAAAAATACTTATAAAAAAATTGAGAGTCTAGAAAAACTACAGTACCAGATAAAGGATGCTGAGACTGGACAAAGTGGTTACGTCCTTACTGGAAAACAAACTTATCTCAAACCTTATCAAGCAGCACTTGCTAACGTCGAGCAAGAAATTGCCAACCTGAAAAGTCTAACAGCAGATCAACCGAATCAACAAAAGCAAATTGCAACCCTTGAATTTCTAATAACGACTAAATTTACTGAACTAAAACAAACTATTGACTTGCGCCAAAACAAGGGATTAGAAGCGGCATTGCAAGTACTAGTGAAAAATGAGCAACAAAATCTCATGGATGATATCCGCAAGGCGATCAATGAGATGGAAAACGAGGCAAAGGGACAACTTCAACAGCAGTTACAAGCAAAAAAAGCCACTAGTCGCAACACAATTCTGATACTTGCGATCGCCATCTGCCTAAGTTTTATCGTTCTTGCTGTAGTCTACTACTTCATCTATCGTGAGGTCATTGAGCGCAAAAGGACAGAAGAAGCCTTAAACCAAGAACGCAACTTTATCTCAGCAGTCCTGGATACAGCCAGCGCCTTAGTAGTAGTTGCCGACTCCCAAGGAAAAATTGTTCGCTTCAATCAAGCTTGTGAGCAAACAACAGGTTACTCCTTCGATGAGGTGAGGGATAGGCATTTCTGGAACTTGTTCTTACTTCCTGAAGAGGTGGAGTCAGCCAAAGCAGTTTTTGAGCAATTGTTAACTGGTAGAGGCCTCCTAGAATACGAAAACTATTGGGTAATGAAGGATGGCAGCCGCCGACTGATTGCCTGGTCGAATACCTTCTTAAAAGACTATGAAGGATCGGTGGAATACATTGTTGGTACTGGCATTGACATCACCGATCGCAAACGAGTAGAACAACATCTGACTGCTCAATATGTTGCAACTCGCGTTTTAGAAGAGTCCGCCACGATTAGCGAAGCTACTTGGCAAACCCTGCAAGGGATCTGCGAGAGTTTGGTATGGGATTTGGGTGAAATTTGGATGGTGGATGAGCAGGCAAATGTGCTGCGTTTTGTCGATATGTGGTATGAGGCATCTCTTGATGTACAGGAGTTAGCAGCACTAAATCGGCAAACCACCCTTGCACCAGGAATTGGACTACCTGGCCGGGTTTGGGCTAGTTCTGAACCTGTTTGGATCGCTGATATCGTTAAAGAACTCAGTTTCTCCCGCTTCAAAATCAGCCCTGAAGTACAACTACACGCAGCTTTTGGTTTTCCGATCCGCAGTGGTCATAAAATCCTTGGTGTGATTACCTGCTTTAACCGTCAAATCCAACCGCCTGACCAAGATTTGATCAAAACGATGAATTCTATTGGTGAGCAATTGGGGCAATTTATCCAGCGTAAACAAGCTGAAGAAGAGGTACAACGGCAAAACTTGCGATCGCAATTATTTACCGAAATCGCTCTTAAGATTCGCCAATCTTTACAAATTGAAGAAATTCTCCAAATCACTGTCAAGGAAGTACAAAGAATTCTCCAGACTGACCGAGTTTTAATCTATCAAGTTTTGCCTGATGAATCTGTACCTACTGTTATTGAAGCAGTAGTTTCTGGCTTACCAACAATCAAAGAGCAAAATATTAGCGCCCCCTACTTTCGAGCCGAATATTTACAGCAGTACTATTTACAGCAGTACCGTCAAGGACAAATTTTAGGACTAGCTAATTTCGATCTGCCAGAAGTAGAACAAAACCATTTAGAATTAATCCAACAGTTTGGGGTCAAAGTCAATTTGGTTGTGCCCATTCTTGTCAAAGAAGAACTTCGTGGTTTGCTCATAGTTCATCAGTGTGATGATTCTCACCACTGGTCTAGCTTTGAAACTCATCTTTTGCGCCAAATAGCCGACCAAGTAGGTATTGCCTTAGCCCAAGCCCAACTATTAGTAGCAGAAACTCGTCAGCGACAAGAACTTGAAATTGCCCGTCGCCAAGCTGAATTAGCTTCTCAGGCTAAAAGTGCCTTTTTGGCAAATATCAGTCATGAAATTCGCACTCCGATGAATGCTGTATTGGGCATGACTAGTTTGGTGTTAGATACTCCGTTAGATCCAGAACAGCGAGATTTTATTGAAACAATTCGTAGTAGTGGAGACGCCCTTTTAAGTTTAATCAACGAGATTTTGGATCTTTCCAAACTTGAGGCTGGAGAGATGGCTCTTGAAACTCTAGATTTTGACTTATCCACTTGTGTGGAAGAAGTAGTGGAATTATTAGCTCCCTCAGCGCATAACAAGGGATTAGAAATTGGCGCACTGATTGAACATAACGTCCCCACCCACCTCAAAGGAGATACTGGTAGGCTGCGGCAAATTCTCATGAACTTAATCAGCAACGCTATCAAGTTCACTAGTGCTGGCGAAGTATTAATACAAGCCGAATTGCGTTCTCTTACTTCTACTACAGCCACCATCCATTTTGCCATCACAGATACAGGTCTTGGCATTAGCCCTGAAGATCAACGCAAACTCTTTATGCCATTTACCCAAGTGGATGCTTCGACTACTCGCAAGTATGGTGGTACTGGTTTGGGATTAGCCATCTGTAAACAACTAGTAACTTTGATGGGAGGAGTAATTGGGGTAGAGAGTCAGATCGGTAAAGGATCTAAGTTTTGGTTTGAAGTACTTTTTACCAAGCAAGTTGAGCCTGCTTTACCAAAGTGCCAACGCGGACTTTTGAACAATCGCCGTTTGTTATTAGTGGATAACAATGCTATTAATTACAAAATTATCTACTATCAAGCTAATCATTGGGGAATGCAGGTAGATAAAGCTGATAGTATTACTGCTGCCCTCAAAGTTATTCAGTCAGCTTATGAGCAAGGAAAATCTTATGATGTTGCCTTGGTTGATATAAAAAATGACATGACAATAAAAGAACAAATTAAAGCCAATTCTGCAATTACTGAAATACCTTTGATTATGCTCACCTCTACTAATCAACGTGATGAAGTGCAGCAGACGCTCAAAATTGGATTTACTGCTTATTTGGTCAAACCGATTAAGCCATCACGACTTCTCGATACCATTATGACTATTTTAGAAACTCAGTCGGAATCAAAACAAGGAGCTAAAGGCTCTTGGTTAAATGCTACTGAAAAAATCCAGAGTTCAGAAACTTCAAGTATTCTAACCTCCTCTTCCCCTTACGTGGCTACTAAATCGAAATTAAGAATTCTCTTAGCTGAAGATAATTTGGTAAATCAAAAAGTAGCCTTGAAGCAACTCAATAGTCTGGGCTACAAAGCCGATGTCGTTGCTAATGGCAAGGAAGTTTTGCAGCTATTAGAAAAAATTCCTTACGATTTGATTCTAATGGATTGTCAAATGCCAGTTCTTGACGGTTTAGAAACCACAAAAGAAATTCATCGTTGGCAAGAAGATACTTTTGCTCTCCGTCGTCGTCCTGTAGTGATTGCGATGACTGCTAATGCCATGAAAGAAGATCAAGAAAGGTGTCTCAATGCCGGAATGGATGACTATTTAACTAAGCCAGTGTTTAAAGAAAAATTGGCTACAACCCTAGAGCATTGGACAGGTGTGATCCTTTCAAAACAAGAGGCAGTTGTATATGAGCAGACAGTTACTACTGATTTAGCAATTGATTGGGAACACTTGCATCGGATATCGGGAAATGACACAGAATTTGAGTTAAGTCTATTGCAAGTATGCGTTGAAGATATTAAACCCCGTTTAGAAATAATTAAAGCAGCGATCGCATCTCATGACTTTGGGCAAATTGTGCAAGAAGCTCATCACCTTAAAGGCGCTAGTGCCAACATTGGAGCCACAGCCATGTATCTAGCAGCTGATAAACTAGAACGATTGGCTTACCATCAAGACCTTAGAAATACTACTAACTTAATTTTAGAGTTAAAAGAACTTCTTAACTGCATTCAAGATTTTTTAATCAGAAAGCAGGTAACAAATAGCACCTTGTTACCAACCAAAAATGATGATGCATAAACCCGCGATTAATGCAAAAACAGCCTTGATGTACGCGTGCTAGTAAAAAAAATGTATATAATATTACAAATTTAGACTAAACGAAAAGCTGCATTCAATCTTCCTACATTTTCAACAACTTTAGCTGATATAGTAGCTGATATCGTCGGTATTTGGCGATTTATCATTATTCAAGAGGTCTTATGAAACGCTTAATCTACATCATTCCCGTTACTACAATTGCCTTACTGACATTAGTAGGATGCAACAGCGATCAAAAATCTACTACCCAGGCTCCTGCTGCCACTGAAACCACTGCGGGGACAGCAGTATCCAAAACAACTGTTGCGACACAGGGAGGTTTTAAGAGTTTGGTCAGTGTAGTTTCAAATACCAAAACTGCGGTGCAAGGCGGAAACTTTGATAAAGCTCAACAAGAATTTAATAAGTTTGAAAACTCTTGGTCTAAGGTTGAGGATGGTGTCAAAACTAAATCTTCAAAAACCTATAATGTAATCGAAGATACTGCGACCCAGGTGAAGGGTGCGCTGAAGGCAAAAGATAAAGCGAAAGCTCTTAAAGGGTTACAAACACTTGACACAAATATCGCCAGTGTTTCTAAAAAGTGAGGTAAAGCTAACATAGAGCAGAAGTCAGCCCCAACCCTTGGGGACGCTGTTTGCGTTTGGGGAAGTCAAAAGTCACACATTCAAAAGTCAATAATTTGGCCCCATAAATAAAATTATTTGCTCTGTATCCAAATTATTATTTGGTCAAAGGACACAAGATAGGAGAAAAACAGTCTTTATATCTGGCTTTGAACAAATAGCAAAGTGCTATAGTTTCCACTGGAGATTTTGGATAATGCGTTCATTTCGCAAGTACCACCGGACTCTGGCGATTATTCTGGCTTTACCGCTTGCTGTAACATTGTTAACTGGAATTGCAGCTACGCTGGTAGGTGAGTGGTCAGCTAACCTGGGAGTAGGCCGTAGTCTACTGCTTTCTATTCATCGTGGTGAAATATTTGGTTTACAGGGAATCTACCCAATTTTGAACGGACTAGGACTATTGGGATTGTTAGTTACTGGCTTAAGTATGACTAGTTTGTTTGGTAGGAAAAGGCCAAAATCCGAGAAGGATTAGAAAATATATAAGCTGTTACGCAAATAAACATTGTACATCCACTAGTGAGGTTGCCCTTTGTGGTTGGTAAACACAAATGACTAATTACTAATGAAGGTCTACACGGAAAATAGTGCAATATATAGGCGCGTTAGCTTAATTTCACTTTCCGTGCGATCGCATAGTAAAAAGTTTAGTACTAGCCTTTTCAAGGTGTACTTTACCCCAGTTTGATGCTAGCAGTGGATGCATTTTCTTGTGAATATGGTCATGCTTATGGAGCATTTTACCAAAAGAAATCAATAAGTTGAAATAATAATTAATTAAATTTTACATTTAACACCTATATTTGAATGTATTATCAATCATACTTATTGAAAATTTAAAGTTTTGATAAAGTAGTTGATGTAACCTTGTACTTCATGATAATTAAATAGTTACAGCGTCGGTTTAAAAAAGTTTGGAAAAAGAACCAAAATATTTGATATAGTTGCTTACTATTTGGATTCTTAATTAAGAGACTTTCAAAAAAAACTATCTAATTCTTTAAAGTAGGCGTCTCGCTCGTGCGTAAGCAAAAGCGGGTTTTTTAGGTCAGCCCACAATAAATAGCTGGATATTTTTTCTTTATAAGTTATTAACCAAATAAGTTAGTAGTTTTTAATTTAGATTACACAAATGGTAAGTAATCTACATTGACCTAATGAATAGTTCTTTTACTGAGGCTGAACTTACGTATTAGTGAGAAATTCAGGAGAAATAACATGGCATTTATTTTCGGCAAAACAAGTGCTGACAATCTTTCTGGGACTTCGGGAAATGACACGATAGTTGGTTGGGCTAGTGGTGGTAATGCCAATAGTACTTCTGGTAACGACACTTTGAATGGTGCAGATGGTAACGATTCTCTTGCAGGTGGGACAGCAAACGACAGTCTAAGTGGTGGAAACGGCAATGACACACTTGATGGTGGCACAGGAAACGACACTCTAATAGGTGGTGCAGGTAATGACACCTTCATAGCCAGTCAGGGTAACGACAGCATTAATGGCGGAGATGGCACTGATACCGCAGACTACAGTCAACTAGATCAAACCATTATCTTGTCAGGTTTTGGAACCATTGAAAAATCTGGCGGATTTGGTCAAGACCAACTCTTTAGAGTCGAAAAGGTTATTGCTAATTCTAATGTTGCCAACAACACTATAGATGCATCCCAATCTTTGGCTGGGGTATATATCACTGTTAATCTGCAAACCCAAAGTTTATCTGCCAGTAACGTTCCTGGCTTGGGAGCATTGTCATTTACAGCAGTCAACTTTGATAATGTCAAAGGCACAAATGGAAATGACAGCATTGTTGGTGACAGGCAAAATAATCGATTATCCGGTAATAATGGCAATGACACACTTGATGGAGGCTTAGGTACTGACACTTTGAGTGGGGGAGCAGGCGACGACACTTACCTCGTTGATAGTACTACCGACACCATTACGGAAGCTGCTAATTCAGGCACAGATACCGTCCTGTCTTCTGTTACCTACACACTAGGCGCCAATCTAGAGAATCTGAGGCTAACGGGAACTAGCGCCATCAATGCGACAGGTAACAGTCTTGATAACATTCTCATTGGTACTAATTTGAGCCGCAACACTCTGAATGGAAGAGCAGGCGATGACTCAATAATCGGTGGTAGCGGCGATGATATCCTCAACGGTGAGGACGGCGATGATAGACTACGAAGCGGACTCGACAATGACAGACTCAATGGCGGGTCTGGAGATGATGTCCTCATCAGTGTTTTTGCTGCTGGTTTGGCTGGTAGTAATGTGCTTCCACCTGGATTAGGGGAAATTGATACCTTAACTGGTGGGACTGGGGCAGATAGATTTATCCTGGGGGACTTTATAAGTGTTTACTACGACGATAACAACACTGCCAGTCCTGGTTTTGGGGACTTCGCTACTATTACTGACTTCGACTCTAGCCAAGATCAAATTCAACTCAAAGGATCTCTACTAGACTACCGTCTAGAAGTTATTGGAAATAACACACGAATATTCTTAGACAAACCGGGAGTAGAGCCAGATGAGATCATAGCTATTGTGCAGGGGAGAAACAATCTCACACTTGATAGTGATGACTTCCTTTTCAATTTTGAGGGGGAAATTGCTGGAAAAGGTACCAACAACTCACTGTTAACTGCTGAAGTGTTAGGTTCCTTATCATCAGGCTCAAACGTTAATGCTTTAGGTCAGATAGCAACAGTTCAACCGGGAGACAATTCTGATGTCGACTTTTATACTTTTTCTTTAGCAAATTCAGGAACTGTCACTATCACGACAGTGACATCGGGAGATTCAGTTCTTGGACTATTTAACGATACTGGGACTTTGGTACAAACTGACGACGATGGTGGTGGTAACAATTCGTCATTAATTACTAGTTCGTTGAGTGCGGGTACATACTCCATTTCAGTGAGTAAATTTCCTTCCTTGCCTGAAGATGGCGGAACTTTCTCTGGTAGCAGCTCTAAACCTGATTTTTCTTATACGCTAGAAGTCAGTGTGGTATAAGAACGTTGTTAAATTAAAGATTGTAATTTCAGGCATTTAGTTTCTACAGTTTTTCCTTTATTTAATGTAGAGACGTTACATGTAAAGTCTCTACATAATTCTAAAGATGGCTATTAACCATCATCTAAAACCGTAATTCCTGGCAATACCTTGCTTTTAAGTAACACCAAGCTGGCGCCATCGGTAGAGATGTGGCTCATTTGGTCGGCTAAATCGACCGAATAATTATGTAATGCTTAAGTATTATTAAGTTTTACATAAATTTTAGATCCCTATATGAATTAAAGAAATGCATATTAATATGCATTTCTTTAATAGAAAATTATTTTTTGGTATAAAAAAAGATTTGCTACCAAAAAATCTGACTCGGATTGCTATAGATTACACAAATGGGAAGTAATCTACATTGAACTGATGAATAGTTCTTTGACTGAGGCTGAACTTACGTATTAGTGAGAAATTCAGGAGAAATAACATGGCATTTATTTTCGGCAAAACAAGTGCTGACAATCTTTCTGGGACTTCGGGAAATGACACGATAGTTGGTTGGGCTAGTGGTGGTAATGCCAATAGTACTTCTGGTAACGACACTTTGAATGGTGCAGATGGTAACGATTCTCTTGCAGGTGGGACAGCAAACGACAGTCTAAGTGGTGGAAACGGCAATGACACACTTGATGGTGGCACAGGAAACGACACTCTAATAGGTGGTGCAGGTAATGACACCTTCATAGCCAGTCAGGGTAACGACAGCATTAATGGCGGAGATGGCACTGATACCGCAGACTACAGTCAACTAGATCAAACCATTATCTTGTCAGGTTTTGGAACCATTGAAAAATCTGGCGGATTTGGTCAAGACCAACTCTTTAGAGTCGAAAAGGTTATTGCTAATTCTAATGTTGCCAACAACACTATAGATGCATCCCAATCTTTGGCTGGGGTATATATCACTGTTAATCTGCAAACCCAAAGTTTATCTGCCAGTAACGTTCCTGGCTTGGGAGCATTGTCATTTACAGCAGTCAACTTTGATAATGTCAAAGGCACAAATGGAAATGACAGCATTGTTGGTGACAGGCAAAATAATCGATTATCCGGTAATAAGGGTAATGACACACTTGATGGAGGCTTAGGTACTGACACTTTGATTGGGGGAGCAGGCGACGACACTTACCTCGTTGACACTACTACCGACACCATTACAGAGGCTGCTAATTCAGGCACAGATAGCGTCCGGTCTTCTGTCTCTTACGGACTAGGCAACAATTTGGAAAACCTGACACTGAGGGAAGGTGGTGACATTAGCGGGACAGGTAACAGTCTTAGCAATTTCATTTTTGGTAATACTTCTAACAACACTTTGAATGGTGGAGGAGGCAATGATACTCTAGATGGTAGTGATGGTAATGATATCCTCAATGGTGGCGACGGCAATGATAGTCTACAGGGTGGGCCAGGTAATGAGGTACTCAATGGCGGCGCTGGAGACGATATCCTCATTGGTGCTTTCCCCGGTAGTCCACTTCCACCTGGAATAGGAGAAACTGATCGCTTCACAGGTGGAGCTGGGGCAGATAGATTTATCCTGGGTGACGCTGCAAATGTTTTCTACGACGATAACAATACTACGAATCCTGGTTTTGGGGACTTGGCTACTATTACTGACTTTGACTCTAGCCAAGATCGAATTGAACTCAAAGGAACTCCAGAAGACTACCGCTTGCAAGTTGTTGCAGGCAACACACGAATATTTTTAGAGAAACCGACAGGAGAGCAAGATGAAATCATAGGTGTTCTGCAAGGGACAACCAATCTTAGACTTGATAGTGATAACTTCCTTTTCTATGAGCGGGAAAATGCTGGAGAAGATACAAATAACTCACTAGATAGCGCTGAAGGATTAGGTTCCTTATCATCAGGCTCAAACCTTAATCTTTCAGCGCAGTTGGCAACAGTTCAACCAGGGGATAATTCTGATTTCGACTTTTTTAAATTTTCTGTAGCAAATCCAGGAACTGTCACTATCAGTACGGTGACATCTGAAGATACAGTTCTGGGTCTGTTTAACGCTGCTGGAGCTTTATTAGAAACTAACGACGATAATGGTTCCAACCAGTCATCATTAATCACTACTTTCCTGAATGCAGGTACGTACTCCATTTCAGTGAGTAAATTTAGTTTCTTACCTGAAGATGGCGGAATTTTCTCTGGTAGCAGCTCTATACCTGATTTTTCTTATAACCTAGAAGTCAGTTTTGCATAAGAATGTTGTCAATTTAAGATTGTACTGTCATCTGAAGTAGATTCAAGGATACTTTTCCTCCTGGCTAGGGGAACACGGCAACGTGTCCCCCTTACCCAACAAGAAACTATTTATACCAATGCTTTATGAAGATGCATAGAATTAAAAACGAACCGCCCTTCGGGTTCACCAGTCGCCTACGGTGGGAAACCCGCCTACAGCGCTGGTTCACCAAGAACGCCAAGAGCGCCAAGAATAGAGGGTTAATTATTTTGTGCAGCTCCACATGAAATTTATATTACAAGTCCGGGCTATTTTATGAGTCAGAATAAAGCCATAAATTCTGTATGCCCATCTTCGTAATGCAGAGGTATTTAATCAAAATCTGTCGGTAAATCTGGTTGGCGATAATGTTGAAAAAGTCGCGTGATTTGCGCTGGTGTCACACGTCCGATGGAAAGTTCTGGTAACGCATCTTCAGCAAAAAAACCTACTTCTTCAGTTTCAATACTTGATGATGGAGAACCACCAATAAGTTCACACTTAAAAAACAGCTTGTAGACATAAAACGGAAGCGGTGGATGTCCCTGTTTGTCTCTGTCATAGACTGCTAGTAGTTTGATCGCGCGTGCTTGATATCCAGATTCTTCATATACTTCTTTCATAACTACTTGACTGGGCGACTCGCCGACATCAGCCCATCCACCAGGTAAAGTCCAGCAACCGTCTGCTCGTTCTTTGACTAATAATATAGTATCATCACGAAAAATTGCTCCTCGCACATCAACTTTGGGAGTAGCATATCCTACTTCACGGCTAAACAAATCGAGAACATGGCTGTGTTCTACATTTGAGTAAGTCGCCATAATTTCTGTGGCGATCGCTCGTAATTGTTTATAGCGTTCGATATCAAAAGGGTTTTCAGAATAGGTTAGACCATTTTGAGCGATCGCTTGTAACTTTTGTGCCCATTCCAGCCATTTTGTTTCCACAGTTTTTTCCCTATTTAATATAGAGACGTTAAATATAACGTCTCTACATAATTCTAAAGATGGCTATTAAGCATCATCTAAAGCTGCAATTCCAGGCAATACCTTGCCTTCAAGCAACTCCAAGCTAGCGCCGCCGCCGGTGGAGATGTGGCTCATTTGGTCAGCTAAACCAACTTTTTCCACAGCCGCTACTGAGTCGCCGCCGCCAATGATGGTGGTAGTACCAGTTTTACCAATTTCAGCGAGGGTATGAGCGATCGCTTCCGTACCTTTGGCAAACTTATCAAACTCAAACACACCCATTGGCCCGTTCCAAATTACCGTTTTGGTATCTGCAAGGCTCTCTTGGAAAAATTTCACCGAGTCTGGCCCAATATCCAAACCCATCCAACCATCTGGAATATTCTCAATGCTAACGGTTTGAGAATTGGCATCGGGGGCAAAGTTATCTGCCAATACCACATCTGTAGGAAGCAATAAAGCAACGCCCCGTTCTTTAGCCTTAGCTTCCAAAGACTTCGCTAGTTCTAGCTTGTCTTCTTCTACCAACGACTTACCGACATTCAAACCACGGGCTTTATAGAAGGTGAAAATCATCCCACCGCCGATGATTAGCTTGTCGCACTTCTCCAGCAACGTTTCAATTACGCCAATTTTGCTGGAAACCTTGGAACCGCCAATAATTGCTGCCAAAGGACGTTGGGGATTTTCAATAGCATTTTGCAGATATTGCAATTCCTTCTCAACCAAATATCCAGCCACAGAAGGGCTGAGGAATTTAGTCACACCTTCAGTAGAAGCATGAGCGCGGTGTGCAGTACCAAAAGCATCATTTACATAAAAATCAGCATTAGCTGCCAATTTTTTTGCAAATTCTGAGTCGTTTTTCTCCTCTTCTGGGTAAAAACGGACATTTTCTAGTAACAGCACTTGACCATTTTGCAGAGTGCCAACTTTAGCTGCAACTTCATCGCCAATAGAGTCATCAGTTTTAACGACTTCTTGCCCCAGTAACTCAGAGAGACGCTTGGCAACGGGAGTTAGGCGTAATTTGTCATCCACACCCTTAGGACGGCCAAAATGGCTGGCGAGAATGACCTTAGCTCCCTTCTGCGTCAAATCTTGGATGGTTGGTAGAGCGGCGCGAATGCGAGTATCGTCGGTAATGTTGCCTTGATCGTCCACAGGCACGTTAAAGTCAACCCGCACTAAGGCACGTTTCCCAGAGATATCAGCCGAAGATAAACTTGCTAAACTTTTTTTGGACACACCAAACTCTCCTGATTGCCTTTTTGTTATTGTTTTGAAAGTAGAACCATCAAGATTTTACCGGAGTCAGGGGTACCCAAGTGACAGAGATATTTAAGACAGTACTATTTCCTATTGATCAAAGCCGGGAAACGCGGGAAGCTGCTGATGTTGTTACCAACGTAGTCAAAAAGTACGGCAGTCGCTTGGTGCTGCTGTCTGTGGTAGAAGAACCACTTCCAGATGCGCCTAATGCAGATGATCCGATGGTGTCACCAGAGGTAGTTGCTAAACTGCTGGAAAATGCCCAATCTTTATTTTCTGGGCAAGGAATTCAAGCTGAAACCTTAGAAAGGCGGGGTAAACCAGCTTTTACCATCTGCGATGTCGCTGATGAAATCGGAGCCGATTTAATAATTATGGGGTGTCGGGGGCTAGGCTTGACTGAAGAGGGAGCCGATGATAGTGTTACTACTCGCGTGATTAATCTTTCCCCTTGCCCAGTGCTGATTGTGCCTTAGCAGTCATAAGTACCCAGGAGCTAGTGTGTTGCTGAATAAACTGTTACGCAAATAATATTGTACATTTACCTGATGACTGATGACTGATGACTGATGACTGAAAACCCGTCAACAGTCATCAGCCAACTGAAACGTGAAGACGGAAGCTCTTGCAGGGTGCGCGAAACACTGAAACGTAAAGGCGGAAGCTCTTACAGGGAACACGGAAGCTCTTGCAGGGTGCGCGAAACACTGAAACGTAAAGGCGGAAGCTCTTACAGGGAAGACGGAAGCTCTTGCAGGGTGCGCGAAACACTGAAACGTGAAGACGGAAGCTCTTACAGGGAAGACGGAAGCTCTTGCAAGTAGAGCGTAATACCAATTTGAAAAAAGAATGCGACAAATAGACCATCTGTAGAGACGCGATGAATCGCGTCTTTACCCAAGGATGTGTTTGAAATCATTAATTGAATTGGTATTAAGTAAGTTGGTGCAATAAAATCAAACTATATAAACAAAAGTAAATAAGACTCAAACTCTTTCTTCCCCTGCTCCCTGCCCCCTGCCCCCTGCCTTATTACAACAATAATTATTTACACCGACCTACTTACCCCCTCTGGGCGATGCGCTGCTGGAATATCACGACCAGAAGTAGAAAGCCACCTCGAAGCACAAGCTGCCACCACGGAGTAATAGTCCCCTCAAGATTCAGAAGGTTGTACATCATTCCTAAGAGAAGAACACCTATAAGCGTCGGAAACACGCTTCCCTGACCGCCTGCGAGAAATGTTCCTCCCATGACGGTTGCAGCGATCGCATCTGTTTCCCAGCCAAAGGCAGCCACAGGCTGACCTGCCCCTAGACGACCTGCGAGAACAACACCAGCAAGCCCTGAAAGCATACCGCTAAATGTGTAGACTGCAAGCTTTACTTGGTTTGGATTCACGCCCATCAGCCGGGAGGCTTCCTCGTTATCGCCAATAGCAAACACATGCAACCCTAATCGGCTTCTGTGTAGCATAAACCAAGCTGCAAAATATAAGAGCGCAACTATAATCACGGGGACAGGAACGAAACCAATAAACCCTCTACCCAGCCAAACAAGTCCCGATGCTGTCGATGATACAGCAATCGACTTCTCCTCAGTGATGCTCAACGCCAGCCCCCGTGCCGCGCTTGCGGTGAATAACGTAACAACGAACGGCTGGAGCCTCGCACGAGACACAAGAAGACCGTTTACCACACCAAGCAAGGTAGTGCTGACAATGCCGCAAACAATTGCTACAAAGCTTCCTTGTCCAGCAAGCAATGCTGCGATGACACCGCCTAGAGCAACAAGGGAACCCACCGAGAGATCGATTCCTCCACTCAGGATCACGACAGTCATGCCCAGTGCCACGATCGCTAGCATACTGTTCTGTCGCATGATGTTCATGAGATTAAGAGGTGTCAGGAAGGTTTCATAACGAAACGATGCGAAAACAGCCAAACTAAGGAGCATGAGCAGCACGCCCTGCGAGGTGAGGAGTCTGGCGAGACGCTTCCCAGCAAGTGCAAGAGACTTTGTAGCAGCCATGACGCGTTAAACCTCCTTAGGACGCTGTAAAAAAATAGCGAAAAGAATGATTACGGATTTTAAAACTAATGACCAGGTGAAGGGAATCAGGAGCATGTTGAAACTTGTGGAAATCACCTGCATAATCAAGGCTCCGACAACAGTTCCGAGTACATTGGCGCGACCACCGGAGAAGGGCGTACCGCCAACAACAACAGCTGCGATCGCCTCGAATTCTGCGTTGACACCGACCTTACTAGGATCGCCCATACCCAGCCTCGCCGTCTCGACGAGTCCGGCCAGCCCTGCAAGCAGGGCGCTAATTATATAGACAATGTATTTCACGCGTTCCGCACGGATGCCCGCAAGCCGTGCGGCCTTCTCGTTGCCCCCAACTGCAACAATCTGACGCCCAAAAAGTGTAGAGCGGATACAAAAGAAGGCTCCTGCAATGACGACTGCCGCAATTACAACCTGAATTGGTATAAAACCGAGATAGCCTTTTCCGAGTGCTTCAAATGTGGGATTGGTGAAGGGAACGAGCTGACCATCCCCGATCACCTGAGCAACCCCACGCCATAAAATCAGAGCCGCCAAGGTAGTGATCAGGGGGTCAAGTTTCAGACGTGAGATTAGAAAGCCATTGATCAGACCAACCAACAGGGCACAGCACAAGGCGGACGAAATGGCAACAGTTATTCCATACTTAATAAGCAATGCCACAATGACAGAAACCAATGCCATAGTAGAGCCGACCGTCAAATCGATGCCACGCGAGGCAATGACAAATGTCATCCCAACGGCAATAAACATTGTGGTGGATACTTGGAGCAACATGTTCAAGGTGTTGCTAACTGTAGCGAAACGCGGAGTGAAAACGGCGTTCGCAATATAGAGAATTAACAGTGCCGCAGGTGCGCCAAAGTCTGGGTTCCATAGGGTTCCCCAACCCAGGTAAGGCTTCTTGCTATTCATGATCTGTGCTGCTCTTCACGGCTTCCTGACCTGCAACTTCCGCCATTACGTGCAGAATTGCCTTTATATTCTTCTGCTCGCCACTGAGTTCTGCGATTGACCGCCCGTCACGAAGGACGATAACACGTTGCGAACCTTCAACTAACTCTTCCACTTCCGATGAAATCATCACAACTCCCAGCCCTTGCTCTGCTAATTCGGCGATCAGGCGCTGGATTTCCCCCTTTGCCCCAACGTCAATACCGCGAGTCGGCTCGTCGAGGAGAAGAAGTTTTGTATTCTTGCACAGCCATCGCGCCAGAAGAACCTTCTGCTGATTGCCGCCTGATAATTCGTGGATCTTCTGTTCGGCGCTGGCCGCCTTAATTCCAAGGCGGTGCATAAAACGATCGACAAGCTCATTCTGTCGTTTTCTGGAAACGATGCCCCATTGCGTAAGGTTCGGTAGTGCAGCGAGGGTGAGGTTTTCTCGCACCGAAAGCTCAGGGATGATGCCGTCTGCTTTGCGATCCTCTGAAAGAAAAGCTATCCCAGCGTTGATCGCATCATGAGGATCGCGTAAGGATAGAAGATTACCTTCAAGTTTTACAGTTCCACCTTCAAGTGGTTCTGCCCCAAACAGGGTACGCACTGTTTCACTTCGACCAGAGCCGAGTAAACCCGCAAGCCCAACGATTTCCCCATGCCGCATTTCAATCGAGACACCATCGAGGCGTTTCTTATATTTGAGAGCTTCCGCCTGGAGCAGCACTGGCCGATCTACCGCATTTTGCGATCGCCCTACAAACGCCGTGACTCCTTTGCTTACTTCTTCTGGCTCACGACCCAGCATAGAACAAACGAGTTCCAGGCGATTGAGCGTGGAGAGCGATCGCGTTATGATGTTACGCCCATCACGCAAAACTGTAACGCGATCGCACACGGCGTAAAGTTCTTCAAAACGGTGGCTGACGTAAACGATGGATGTCCCTTCCGACTTTAGCCGCCGCATGACGTTAAAAAGAACAGAAACTTCAGTTTCGGTAAGCGAACTCGTGGGTTCATCGAGGATCAGCACCCGCGCACTAAAGGATATGGCGCGTGCGATCGCCACCATTTGGCGATGGGCAATATTGAGCGAATTAACCACAGAGCGCGGGTCGATATCCAACCCCAGGCGCTCCAAGATTTCGGATGCTTCGATATTCATCCGCCGTCTATCAATAATACCGAAGCGATGCGGTTCTCTGCCAAGAAAAATATTCTCAGCAACGGTTCGGAAACCCACAAGCTGAATCTCCTGGTAGACAGCTACGATGCCTACCGCCTGCGCTTCGGTCGGGTTCTGGAATGTAACGGGATCGCCATAATCCATAACACCCGAATCTCGTCGATAGGCTCCCGTCATGATCTTAATAAGTGTCGATTTGCCAGCCCCGTTCTCTCCAACCAGCGCGTGGATCTCGCCCGCCTTTAGCTCAAAATCCACACCCCGGAGCGCCGACACCCCGGAAAAACTTTTCTTTATGTCCCTCATGCACAAGACAGTTCGAGTTGCCTGAGTCATAGGCTTTACCTAATTTTTGTCCTGATACCCCATAGTCATCTTCTTTATTCATCATCCAAGTTCAACATATTTCCTGGCTATCTTTTCTTTATTTATATGGCGCAAGAAGCTCGGAATAAATATAATTCTTTTGACTTTTGACTTTTGACTTTTGACTTTTGCTTTGCGGTATTAGTATGCTTCATGCACAAAATCTTTGGCGTTTGTTACGTCAAAGAGTCTGTCCTGAAGAATTATTTTAGGAGGAATCTTTTTGCCAGCAAAATACTTCTCCATCGTAGCGAAAACAAGAGGGCCAAAACGTGGGTTCGACTCGACACTCACGCCAAGTTCGCCGCGAATAATCGCTTCAAGTGCGGCTTTCTGACCATCGATTGAACCGACGATCACATCCTTACCAGGCTTCATGCCTGCTGACTTGAGAGCCTGGATTGCGCCCAATGCCATTTCGTCATTGTGAGCATAAACTGCGGTGATATCAGAACCTTTAGCCTGGATGATGTTTTCCATTACACGCACGGCCGCAGCCCGCGAAAAATCCGCCGTTTGGGTGGCGATGATCTTCATATTGGGATAACTGGCGATCGCATCCCGAAATCCCTTTGCCCGATCAATTGCGACCGATGACCCTGCTGTTCCAGTGAGTTCCACAATAGACGCCTTGCCATTAGTAGCCTGAGCCAGCCATTTGCCAACGCGGTGGCCTTGGACAATGAAATCCGAACCGAGAAAGCTGACGAAATCCTCGCCTGGTCTTCCCGCAGCTTCACGATCAATGAGAAACACTGGTATTTTTGCTGCTCTCGCTGTTTCAAGAGCAGGTGTAAGACCCTCATATTCGCGTGGCGCAAGAAATATGGCATCGACTTGTCGAGCGATTAAATCTTCGATGTCGGAAAATTGCTTCGATGTCTGCCCCTGAGCATCCGTCATCAAGAAATCGTAAGTTTTCTTACGCTTGGCAGCCTCCTCTTTGATACTATTCGTTTCGGCGATGCGCCACGGCCCAATGTTCTCTGTTTGCGAAAATCCGACAATTTTTTTTGTTTTCTCACGCACACAGCCAGACTGCGAGAAAGCCGCAACAATAATCACAGCGTAGACGCTAAATACCAGAAACTTTGACATATAGACTCGGACAGGTTTCACTTTTCATAACCCCATCAGATATTCTATTTCTCGTGTGCGATCGCTAATTATACTTAGATCCATCTTCTGATTTATATTGTCTACCATCTGCTCATGCTAGCGTCTTTCCTGACTCTCTTGGGCTGCAATCGACGGGAGCAAGCAATGCTGACGCTATATACCTTTGGAGACTCAATTTTAGATTGCGGACGATATAACGAGTATGGAGTTCATCCAGGACAACTCCTCGTCCAGAATGACGATCGCCTGTTTCCAGAGTTTCAAGATCCATCATGGTTCACAGCGATGATCGAGCCAAGTCTGCGCGGTGCATCTGAAGTACGACGGGTTTTTCTTTCCTGTATTGTTGGGCAATAAAAATACCTGTTCTGCAACAGTTACTCAAGAACTTGGAATCGGCGTTTAAAAACTTTTTTGGCAAACGCGTAAGCTTGGTGGGAGAGTGTCAAAAAAATACTCTACCGATTTATTTGCCTCAGTAGAGTATATAGTGTATACGTATCTTATGCCTCTAAGCATTATTTTATCCAATAGTAAATCTTTATACTACAGTGTAAATACTGCGTGTTTTGAACAGCACGCAAATTGTGACGGGTGTGGACACGAAAGCGGCGATATTTCTTGAAGGTGCAGTAAGTTGTTCAAAATATCATCCGTCAGCCTGGTATCAAAGTAGTACTTAGAGTTACCCAACAATCATTTGTCAAAACCTCTCGCATCACTGCTTCATCCTTAAAAGTTTCTTGCAAAAGGCGTCCTTCATAGACTAGCTTGATTTCGCTTTGCTCAAATGCCCAAGGAGATATCATTACTGTATGATGATGCTCTTTATCTTCTGTCAAACTTAACTTTAATGTAGTTGTACCATTAGTGGTTGGAACTTGATTAACATAGTTTTCTCCAGTTTTTCCTTCACATAAAATTATCGAAAGTGCATCCCATGTTGCCACTAGTTTTTTATTGCGCTCTATTAGCTTTGGCATTACATAAGGTGCATAATATCCATCTTTTTTAAGAAGTTCAATAATCTGGTTTTGAAATGCATACTCGTTTTTTAGAAAATCTTGAACAATTTGAGTAGACTTCTCTGAGTTTTGCCAACTTGTGAATCTCTCATACAATCCTGTTCCGTGCAATGAAATCAGTAGCGTTGCATATCTACCTAAAGGAAGTGCTAGCTGTTTAGCACCCGACCAAATATCTATATGCACCTCAGTTGCCAATTCTGTAAATTTGTAAGGGTAGCCAGTTTGGGGGTTAAGCGTAGGCTGCTGCTCCCACCGCAACCACCCAATGTCATGCTGTTCTGCGGCCAGATAAACTTCTTCTTTAGGAATAAACTGACCAAATTGCTCATTTCCCCAAGCTCGTGCTAATTGACCTGAAAGCCAGGCATGATGGGGTTGAGTGATACAAATTACTCCATACTTTGATACACGATGTAGCATGAGTTTAAATTTTAGCCTGTTATTGTATCTTTCAACTTATACAAAACAAGGGCTAATTTTCTACAATCTGTAGGTCTAACTGTAGGTCTAATTTGAGAATTAGCACTGCCTAACTATAAAAGTTACTGTAAATGCCCAAAGTTGAACATTAGCGATGATGCAATTTTTGGAAAGTAATATCGGATTTGGGATTTGGTTGACTTACTATTCAGATTCAATCCCAGCAATAGAAAATCAACCTAAATGATTAAGCGCAGACTTAGATAAACGCACTAACTTTTTTGGTACAGCTCCAAAAACATAGTCATGCATTCACTTTTACTAAATCTACATCCGCAAGCCAGATAATTCTACTTTGAACCGATGCCATTTCTTCCAAAATTGGGGAACGCCATTCTACTGCATAAAGCCAATTGTTTTTCAAGCTAAAAATCCCTTGAATAATCCGACGTGATGGTTCTTCACTAAAATCAACTTCCACCACATCCCCCAATTTAAAAGTTGGTGTAGCAACTGGAGCTTTTTCTACTAAGTTTGTTCCAGAAAATTCTTTTTGAGACAAATAGAGTATTTCACGACAACAGACAATGGCATAAATCCATTCCTGTCTCTCCCATTGAACACCACAACAGTAGCCTGATATATCAGAGTTTGATAAAAAAACTTTTTCCAGGATTTGAACTGCCAATGGTGGCATGTCTTTTCCCCACGGTACAGAACTATGCCAACAAGATTCTAAAGCGACAATTTGATTAATCATGCAAAGTAATCTCTTTTTTATACATAAACTACTTTGCACTTGTATAATCCGGATGTAATTTCAAAATCCAGTCACAGCAACATCTTGGTGAGCTACTCCAGAGAGGCAAGGGGCAGGGAGCAGGGAGCAGGGGGCAGGGGGCGAGTAGAAGCCTGGAAGGACAACGGGAATGATATATATTATCCGCTTCAAGGATGGTTGACCAATCCAGCAATGTCTACGATGAGCTTCTCTACGAGACGCTACGCGAACGCTTACGCAGCACTTTGCAAAGTGATTCCCAAAGCAAATGTTCTAGCTCGATAGGTTTAAAAATATAAGGTCTTTTTTAACCTGAGTTTTTTACCCCCTGTATGGAACGGAAAACTACCTTTAAAGAATCACGGGGTCGGGGCGTGGGTATCATTACTAAATCTAAATCTTGCTCTGGTACAAGTTCCCATTCATAACCACGCAATAGCAAAGCAGCAAATATTTTCATCTCTAATTTAGCAAATTCCTTACCTAAACATTCTCTGATTCCACCTCCAAAAGGAACGTAACCAAAAGGTTTAGATTGATCCTCAACCCTATCTATACCAAACCTTTGCGGCTCAAAATTATCAGGATTTTTATATATGCTCTGATCTCGATGGGTTTTACCTATCTGATATAATACAGACCAACCTTGGGGAATACGATACCCCTTAAACTCACAAGTTTGGATAACCGAACGAAAACCACCACCAACTGGAGGAGTAATTCGCAAAACTTCCTTGAGTATTTGGTCTAGGTAAGTCATTTGTTTCAGATGTTCAGATTTTAGCTCACCTGCACAACTTATTTGTTGTTGTTCTCTTTTAGCGGCTGCTAAAACTTCTGGATTTTGCGCTAACAGCAAACATAGAGAAGATAGTGCAGAAGTTAAGGTTTCATGCCCAGCAAATAGTAAAGTTAGAATTTGATCTTTTAATTCTTCTAGACTTAAACTATTACCATCTTCATCCTTGGAATCTAACAATAAACCTAAAGCATCTTGATGATTATTTCCTTGTTGTTGACGCTGTAAAATAATCTCTTCAATTTTTGCTAATAACTTTTCTCGGCATTTTAATGCTTTACCAAATTTCGTCCAAGGTAACCTAATAGGGAGAGTAAATAATCCGGCACACCATTCTTCAAATACTTCAATAAAATGGGTATCCTTAGTAGTGTCTGTTCCTACTAATAATTTACAAGCTATATCAAAAGTATATTGCCTAAGCTCAGGATACCAAGTGAATTGATTCAATTTTTCCCATTTTTTGAAGTAGCGAGCGCTAATTTCTGACATTGCTGGTAGATAACTTGCCAAAGCTCTCGGTTGAAACGCTTGTGATAATAATTTGCGTCTTTTTTGATGAATGCTACCCGTTTGCATTGATAAAGAAGTAGGGCCGAGTAATGTTGCAACGCTCTCTGGCCATTTAATTACAAAATTCTGGTTTTCGTGACTAAATAAATAACGATTAGCTTCTGCTCCCACCATCATAATAGTTGGCGAACCAAATAGATTAGTTTTAAAAATATTGCCGTACTTCTGTTGTCGTTTGGTAGCAAAATCTGGATCACGCAAAAAGCTAATTGTCTCTCCAATCAATGGTAAGCCTAAGCTTCCGGGAGGTAAAGGGAGTTGATTTTGAGTCAGAATGTTTTGGTTTTGTGATTGTTTTTGTTGGATTTTCATGGGTTCAACTATTCAGCCTTGCCATCTACAAGATTTGTCTGTATTTAGGGTAACTGAACAGGTTGGGCTTTGCATCTGAAAATCGAAGCGATCGCCAATTAAAAAGGAAGGGAAAGGCTATACGCCTTTCCCTCATCCCATCAGGAACCCAAAGCATAGTTTACTGGGGAGCAGCGCCAAAGAAGACGATATTCTCAACATTCAAGACATTAAGGGTGAAATCATCACGTTTAATGGTGTAATTGTTGGAGCTTGATGGAATCGTTCCCTTCTCCTCCATTAATATCACTGCCCTCAGTGTTAGAGATTCCTACATGAGTGTCTTCAAATCCAAGTGCAGTTCCTGTGATAAAGTCGTCCCCAAATCCTCCATCAATGCGGCTATCCTGAGTATTATTGATGCCTATAACAAATTTAAGGTCTCCAATAGAAAAGTTGCCTCCGTTTCCGGTTCCGAAGATCGAATCTTTTCCATCTCCTCCATTAATGTAACCGCCCTGAGTGTTAGATATACCTATACCATTTGCAAGGTGACCTCGAAAGCCTTCACCGCCAGCGCCTGTGCCCTCGATAGTATCGTCTCCTATCCCTGCATTGATGATGCCACTGTTAGTAATACCTATGCCTGAGCCGCCAGTTTCGGTGTTATTTTTTCCGCCTCTGCCAGTACCCTTGATAGTGTCTTTACCTGCTTGGGTATCAATGACTCCCTTTTTTTAAACCTCAATTCCAATTGCTGGGAATGCATTATCCTCTAATCCCACCACTGAATCGGAACCAGAAGTACCTATGAACGGGGGCAAAGAAACAATTAATCTGGCCATAATATAACTTTCCTCAATTGAGTGTGATAGAGTTTTAAACCCTGAAAATCTTGCTTTAAGTCAGAATTCACAGAGAACTCTGATATCAGGCTTTCTTTGATCAGAAATTCACAAAGTCATAACTAGAAAGTTTCAGACTTTACAATTGTTGGCTAATGAATTATCTGTTTTGATTCCAACAACTTTTAAGAGTGTTAATAACGACAAATAATCTCTTATTCAACACTTGAAAATAGGTAACACCTGAACATAATAGTACTTGCGTAGCGAAAATTTACTTAAATGTCTATCTTTCAAAAATATCTTTGCATAATCTTTATATTATTTACTAATAAATGTATATAATAACTACTGAACTTTGTATGTCCTTTATATTTTTATTTCACTGTTACAAGTTATAAAATTATAGATGCTTTGTAAGCCTCGGTTCAGGCAATTATACATAGCAAGTTAACGGTTATTTAAGTGCAACAGTAACTTAGAGTTAACTCAATACTAAGAGTGTTAATACCATTTCTTTGTGAGGCTGCGCCAAACCTTCTTAAATTCTTTCTTTGTGTACTTTGCGTCCTTTGCGGTTCGTTTTTCTTCCTTGTACTTAAATATGGTTTAGCGCATCTTCATACAGAATTGGTATAACTCGGCTTTAATTATTAAAATTAAGTTAATAATGCTTTCTATTGGTTTGTCATTTGTATTTACAAACGACAAACAAAGAAGTCTGAGCGCCGGAAGCCGATGCTCAGAACTTTGAAGATAAATCTTGCGTGTAAATATGCAATGTTTATTTGCCTACTAGCTTAAAAGCGATAGTTGCGATCGCGCACCCACATACTAATTGGCACTGCTTTGCCCTGTGGATCAACTTTCGCCTTCACCACAATGGGCGGTACTTGTCCTCTACGGGCGCGTTGGGCTTGCAAATCGTTCCTAATTTGCTGCCGTTGGTTTTCTGGGATGTAATATGTTTCTAAGCCGTAGTTAACAGAACCATCTTGATAAACACCTTTTAAGGCTGCCTGATTAGCTCTTAGAGTTGTGGGGCGATCGCTACTTACTCGTAACGGTCTCCAAGCTCTAGGAACACCGCGACCAGTGGATAGTTGCTCTTGCAAAGTCACGTAGATGTTGGTTCCTTCAGGCAATCTTCTGCCACTTCCACGACCTTTACTGACTAATGTTTGCCAACCAGGTAATCTGCTCAAATTTGCAGTGCGGGATATATTGTAATCTAAGTCTAAGGTGTTACCTTCTAGCACATTGTTAGGGTTTACAGGTACGGTTTGCAAAATCACTGTCTTACCTGCCACATCTGTATAAAGTGCTTGGGCTGGTACTGCCATAATTAGCCCTGTTTGCAGCGCTAGGGGAGCTAGTAACCGCCAAAAAGGCAAAGGCTTATTCGATTTTTGTTCACTCGCAATCAAGTAATCCCGAAAAGTCACTTTACTAGAGAACTCAGCTTCGGGAGACAAGGTTTTATTTTTAGATTCAGAAGAACTATTAGTCATGAGCGTAGTCCTAAAAAGCAGAGGGATTGAGGAGGTCAAAAGTAACGAGATTAGGACTGACGCAGAGAAACTTTAAAAACTTTATTTTGGATTTTATATTTTAGATTTTAGATTCAATCCAAAATCCAAAATTCAAAATCTAAAATTTGCACAGATTCTTTCATCCTTTACACTATTTTTTACTCGCACTACCACCAGGTAAGCGGCGTTCAAACCAGAGTCCAGCACTAATTAAAGCAGAACCGCACAAAACAAAGACTAGGGACTTGAAAAGTAAATCGGTATCGTACTCTTGCACGCGACTGATAATTTGCAGTGTTACTAACAACATACCACCCCAAAAGGAACTTCTGTTGTTTAATTTCAATCCTTCCTGAATTAGTCCCCAGGCTAATGTTGCTAGAAGTACATTGAAAATAAAAACACCAAGTTCATCAATCCGGCTGATAGTTTGATGCCAAAAAGGTACTACAGTAATAAAGGCAAGAAAGGTACTAATGACAGCAGTCGTGAAAATCACTTCGCGGCGCGGAGGGTTATTTCTTTGACGCAGTAGAAACAACCATTGCAATACCGCCAAGCCACTGAGAATCCCCAAATCGATAATCGGCAGAGACGCGAATAAGTTTGTCACATTCGTAGGCTGATTATAACTATAATTTGGAGATTCCCAGACCCAACGAAAAGACAAGATATAAAAGACAATGCCGAAGCTTAACAAGGCTAAATTACGGGCCAGAGATTGAAACAACCTATAATTTATGCTTGGAAACAGCAAGTCATCATAACTCCAGAATAATGCAGGTGGGAGTGCAAAAGCAAAAGATGCCACCCAAGGGGCTATATCAGCATAATTCAGCAGTGGTAGAGGATTAAGGTTGGCCTGTAAAGAACTAGCAAAGACAAAGGCTGCTAGACCAAAAATCCAACGCGAACGACAGAAGTAGGCTAAGGGTACAAATACTATCCATGCCAACAAAGGCATGTGCTGCACCACTAGGCGCGACCAAGTTGGATCGGTTGAAGCGTACCACAAGTCTTCTAATCCTGTCCAATAGCCGATTTCCACGAGGATAATTGACAGAATTCCTAAAGAATTTAAGCACAAACTAAAGGCCATCACTACAACACCCAACCCCCAGGCGAGAAACAGTTGGGAAGTTGAACCAGCAATATTGAACATCTGGGCCATCAGCAGTAAATTTGCACCGAAAATTAAGGCGCTTAAAATGAGCAACCCCTCTCCCAGTAAGCGTTTGCTTTTTTGTGGCTTCTTTCCTTCAGGTGTTATCCAATTGTAAAAACCAGTGATTGCGATCGCAAAAAACAAACTTATCAGCAGAATAAACTTAACTTCTCGCGATCCTCCCTGCCAGTTTCCTGCTACAAAAGTAATTATGCCTAAGCATAGAAGGACGCCGCCTATGGCGATTGCGATCGCTTTATTGCGATCGCGTGTAGCAGCTTCCAGGTTTTTAAACTGATAACGTTCTGCTATTTGCTCATAGAGCGAAGAACTAATTAATCCTTCATCCCTCCATAATTGTGCTTCTTTGCGTAATTTTTGCGGAAAACTATCTAAGAACATGACCTTCTCCGGTGCAGTGGGGTAGCTTGGCCATTGCGTTCCCAATGGCGGTCATTATATTTTGAGTATGAAGCCAAAAGCCTTAATTACATTGTTCTTGTGTAACAGTTTTATTTTGATTTTGATACAACTGACTAATTTCTAATTCGTAATTAATAATCTACATGGAAAAACCTTCTAATTTATTACTTAAAGTCTCACGGCGTTTGTTCACTAATCTAGATGAGCAAGAAAAATTTATTGAGGCTTTAATGAATCCTCAGCCATTTTCACCCAGCATTCTTTGGTGTAAAGAAAAGCCAGATATTTCGCCTTTGACAGTGGAAACATCAACCTATTGGCAACCACAATTTATAGACCGTTTATGTTTGGGAGAAAAACCCGGTCAACATCCCTTACATCAACAAGGATATTTCTATTGTTTAGACTTTTCTTCGGTGTTTGCAGCTACTACTTTGTTAGCTATTTCTCAACCAGTAAGTTTAGTTTTTGATATGTGTGCTGCACCAGGAGGTAAAAGCATTTTTGCTTGGAAAGCTTTACAACCTGATTTACTTATTAGTAACGAAGTAATTGGCAAACGTCTGGGAATGCTAATTTCTAATTTTAAACGTTGCCAGATTAGCCCCAGTGCAGTAGTTAATAGAGATTCGAGTATATTTGCCGAAATGTTTTCCGACTCTAGCAATCTAGTAATAGTAGATGCTCCTTGTACTGGGCAATCTTTACTTGCTAAAGGTGAAAAAGCTCCTGGATGTTTTCACCCAACTGCTATTAACAAGAGCGCCAATCGGCAAAAACGTATTATAGCTAACTCTGCTAAACTTGTTTCATCACAAGGCTATCTTGCTTATATGACCTGCACATATTCACCCGAAGAAAATGAGCAAGTTTGTGAATGGTTTTTGGAACGCTTTCCCCAGTTTCAGGCAATAGAAATTAGTAATTTAGCCAAATATCAGTCGCATTTAACTAAAATACCTTGTTATCGGATGTTTCCTCAAGATATGTTAGGTGCTGGCGCATTTACAATACTGTTTAAAAATACTAACAAGCATGAAAAGGAGGGTAAAGAAGTAGATTTCAATACAATCTCTTCGCTGTATATCTACCAAAATTTGAAAAAGTAAAGTTAGTTAAATTGATGGCAGATATTTTGGCATTAAGCCTTATAAAATATCTCATGTTTTGAATAGTGCTACATTTGTCAATCAGCCACCAGAAGTACACTTTTTACAGCAATTGATTTTATATTTATAAGGTTACAAACCTAGTACAGCACGGTAGAAATAAGCGTACCCTTCGGGTGACGCTCCTACGGACGCTCGTTCCGACGTTCGTTCCTCACTAACGCTGCGCTATCGCTACCGCTTCGCTAACGCTACCGCTACGCTAACACCAGTTGCCTGCAAAGGAGCCAGTGCGGTCTTGGGGTCTCCCCAAGTGGAGCATCTGGCGTTGGAAACCCTCTCGCAACGCTGGTTCACCATTTCAAATAGCACAAAAGCTTGGAATACAATTATGCGTGAATGCGTGAATGCGTGACTTCCGCCTTGCGGTTGTGCGGTACTACTTCAACAATTAATAACTTTCAATAATTAACTTTTATGGTTAACAAAAACAATTTTAACCTTTTCATAACCTTAAATTAACTAAAATTTATCCGGTATCAGCTCTCGACTTTTTGAAATAAACATTGTACAAAAAAGCTATACCGTAAAGGATGCAAATGACATGAGTCGAAAAATCAGCAAAGTCTTTAAACAGTCTGGAGTAATTCCTTATAGAGTGAACAATGGCAAAGTCGAAATCTTGCTAATCACAACCCGTAACTTTCAACACTGGGTAATTCCGAAAGGAGATATTCCTAATGGCATGAGTCCGCCCGCTTCAGCAGCCAAAGAGGCCTGGGAAGAAGCAGGGGTAATTGGGCAAGTAGACACCAATGAACTCGGTAGTTATAAGTACCGTAAAGGAGGAAAAATTTATCGAGTCAAGATGTATTTGTTACCAGTTGAGATGCTAAGTGAAGATTATCCAGAAGCAAGTAAAAGAAAACGGCAGTGGGTAGAAGTTACTAAAGCTATCAGGCGGGTTAAGTTTAATTCACTTAAACGAATTCTTAAAGGTTTTTTCCAGGTCGAATCTCACTTTTGTGCATTTCGAGATTCTACTCAAGTATAGAAACATCTAGTAATTAAATATGCATAATTAAACATACAATAAAATCCTAGTTTGTACTGAGCGATTCATTGCTTATAGCAAGGTTTCTACTACATACAAAATTAAATGAATTTATGGCTAGTACAGCATGGCGTAAATAAGCAGCTCATTGAAAAGCCTTGAAGAGCTTATTTCATAACACTTTTGACTTTTGACTTCCGCCTTGCGGTAATAGCTACTTATTGAAAAACCCTGGAACAATTTGAGAGATTGTTTGAAAAGTCATAATTGATGTATCAAATATTTTTTACCCTACCCTAACCCTCCCCTTATAAAGGGGAGGGAACCAGATTTTTCTTGTTTACCCCTAAAACATCGGGGGGATTAAGAGAGGTAAGAATGTGATTAAAATTACAGCAAACTACTTTTAAAACAGCCTCTGAGAGATTTTCAATAAGTAGCTATAGTTAAAACAAGTAAATATTAGACGTTAAACATTACCCATATTTACATTTATTTAATGGTGGTATGGATATATTTATTGAGTGTTCGTTCTAAATCCACAATAAAGCTACCCAAGTTTTGATCCCGACAATTCCATCAGCTTGCAATCCTTTAGATGTTTGGAAACTAACAATTGCATTCTTAACTGACTCAGAAAAAAGCCCATCAATGCTATCAGTATACAATCCAATATTTTTTAATTGCTGTTGTAATTGTTTGACTCTTAGCCCAGAATCTCCTAGCTGTAAGGAATTAAATCTATTCAAATCGGCTCGACCACTAACACCAGCTACACCAGATACGTCACCTTCATATTGATGGATTAGGTATTGTCCCTGCCAAGCACTAGGAATAGTTGGGTTCTTAGTTCCGTAGTGGGCAATCCATAATGGATAACTAGCAAAATCAGATGGATTGCCAATTTGTTCCCAGTAATTAGGGTAAGTATAAATAATCGGTTTGATTGGTTTTTGTGTTTGTTGTAGAAGGGCTTTTTCCACCTCTGCTAACCACTGTTTAGCTGCATTAATTACTTCTTGGCTATTTCCTCCTTTATCAGTTACCTCTACATCCAAAACTGGTGGTAAATCTCCTGGTTCTAATTTACCCAGCGTTTTCAAGAATTCCTTTGCTTGCTCAACCGGGTTTGATGTATGGGAATGAAGGAAATGATAAGCACCCCGAATAATACCAACAGTTTTCATGGTTTGCCAGTGATGAGCAAAAGCAGAATCTTTGATAGTAACTCCTTCTGTGGCTTTGACAAATGCAAAAGTTTTACCAGAGTTTTTTACTGCTGTCCAATCTACTCTGCCGTCTTGATCGAAAACATCAATTCCTTCCATATAACTCTTTAACCTTTTTGATTAGTACAATAGTGAACTTATCAGAGGCTTTGATTAAATTTATGCTTTTTTTGGGTATTTGAGTGAATTACTGAAATTTACTTAGGTTGAGCGTCAGCAGATCGCACTGGAGTCACTCTGACTTTACCTGTACAAGGATTAATTTGTTCTGTGAGGGTAAAGTGCTTATAAGCATTAGGAGGTGTGATTTCAATCTTACTAGACATTGGGCATTGTTCCTCCGTGGAACGAATGTGGTTATATGCTATCTGAAATGAGGCTTGTTTTCCCGGAGCTAGAGTTACTTGTTGTCGAGGTTGCTTACTCGAAAAGTAAGTGCTCTCGGAGCGAAGAATTTTTACTTTCTTCAAAGGCTGATCTTTTTCATCCAGTAGTGCCAATCCTGGATAACCGTAGAGGGTGCAAGGGGATGAGGCGTTATTTGTGAAGGCATAGGTAAGTGCAACATTCCCAACTCCAGCATCTTCAGAGACTCGGCGCACTGATAATTGGCTAGTTTCACAGCGCGTCGGATTTGCAGCAATAGTGGCTTCAGGGGTGGAATGCTCTATAGGTTTTGCTGTCGGTGTAGCTGTTGAGTTTAATACAGCTTCTTTCGTCGGCTGCTCAGTGCTTGTTGGCAAAGCTTGCGGCTGTTTTGTAACAGAGGAAGAACCGACACAGCCAGTTGTCATTGCAGTTAGGAGCAACAATATACTGCTTTTCACAATTGAAATTCGCATATCTTTTTTTGTAGTTAACTACTTACACTGATGCTTCACACACAGTATAAGTTTCCAGATTCACTAAGGATTGCCTCGTTGTGCGTTTTATCTTATACAAATTTACTATAAAGATCCACTGAATTATTAAACGAACCGTCAAGTACTCTCCGCGTTCGCAGAGCATCTCTTAGAAAAGATAGAAACTAATAATTAAGTGTAAGTTTATAAAGAAACGTATTGACAAAATGCGATTTATCCTTTGGAATTTTAAATAATGTAGAGAAATAGATTTATATCTGGTTCAGATCGTCTATCTACATAACCCAAGTTACTAGTTATCAAAAAGCGCCTACTTAGAACTATAAATTTTGAATTTTTGGTATTTAGCAATGCTTCAAATCTCGATTTTTGTATCTTTTTGATACAGGTTAGGAGCATTAACTAGCAACTTACTTTACATAACTATAGAAACGCTACAAATGTATGGTTAACTATAGTAAGTAATTACGATTGTTGTAGCTAACAAAATTATGAGATTTTTCAATTTTTGTCAGATCAGTCTTCCACTGATCGGCTTTGCCTTGCTAGGATGGATAGCCCCAAGAGCTAATGCAGCAGTTTTAGTCGGGAGTTTTAATAATAATTCTATTCTGCGCTACGACGAAAAAACGGGAGAATTCATTGATGACTTTGTTTCTTCAGGTAGTGGTGGACTAAAGGGAACAACTGGTTTAACTATTGGCCCGGATAATAATCTTTATGTAAGCAGTATTTTGAACGGTAGTATCCAACGCTACGACGGGAAAACAGGGAATTTCATTAGTACCTTTGTTCCTTCCGGTAGTGGTGGACTAGATGCACCTGAAAACTTAGTTTTTGGGCCTGATGGCAACCTCTACGTTACCAGTATTAACAGCCGCACTAGTAATAGTGTTCTCCGCTACAACGGACAAACAGGAGCTTTTATTGATACTTTTGTTCCTTCAAGTAGCGGCGGACTCACTTCTCCTTTTGGTTTGAGCTTTGGTTCAGACAATAACCTTTACGTCAGTAGCTCTCTAACGGATAATATTCTTCGCTACAACGGACAAACAGGAGCTTTTATTGACACTTTTGCTACAGAGGCAAAAAGTTCAGAACCTGCTGGTTTGACCTTTGGAGCAGATGGCAATCTATATGTTGCTAACTTTGTGAGTAACAATATTTCGCGCTTTAATGGAAAAACAGGAGCTTTTATTGACACCTTTATTCCTGCTGGCAGTGGGGGACTTAACGGGCCTGTCAAGCCAATCTTTGGTAACAACGGCAACCTTTACGTTAGTGGCTTAAATAGTAACAACGTGTTGCGTTACGATGGCAAGACTGGAGCTTTTATTGACACCTTTATCCCTGCCGGTCGAGGTGGGTTAAATGGGGCTGGCTTTTTGGCTTTCACTGAAGATAGCACTGTTATTCCTGAACCTAGAATGGGGCTAGCTGTGTTGGCACTTGGTGCTGTGCTAGGAGCAAGCAAGGTACTTAGGCGTAAGCAAAAAGCCACATCATAAAAATCCAGCAATCACTGTAGTTTGAGTAGGCAGCCCAGGCGATTTGAGCATTTTGATTCCAAATACCCAAAAATTTGCATCTAAATGGAATTTATTACAATTTGGAGGGGGAGTAGTAGCCAATGATTACTACTCCCCTTCTAATAAAAATTATTACTACTATTGATTGGCGATTTTATTTTTTGGAAGTGCATTACTCAAATTCGATATTATCTGTTGCTTCAATCAAAGCACTACGAATTCCTGCTTCACTCATCGAATGTCCGGCATCAGGAACCACTATAAATTCAGCTTCTGGCCAAGCGCGATGTAATTCCCAAGCTGATATCATTGGGCAGACTACATCATAGCGTCCCTGAATAATTACAGCCGGAATATGGCGGATACGGTCTACATTTAAGAGTAATTGATCTTCTGTTTCCAAAAATCCCTTATTCATAAAGTAATGGCATTCAATACGTGCAAAAGCTGAAGCAAATTCATTCTCCCCAAACTTTTGCATGAGTTCTGGATCTAAGAAAAGTCTACTGGTACTAGCTTCCCAAATTGACCAAGCACGCGCTGCTGTTAATTGAATTTCTAAATCTGGATTGGTCAAACGTTTGTAATATGCTGCGATTAAATCATCACGTTCGTCTATGGGAATTGGTTTGAGATATTCTTCCCAAGCATCAGGAAAAATATAGCTAGCACCCTCTTGGTAAAACCATCGCAACTCTTTTTGCCTTAGCATGAAAATACCACGCAGAATTAATCCCGCGCAGCTAGAGGGATGGGTTTGACTGTAGGCTAATGATAAAGTGCTACCCCAACTACCACCGAAGACCACCCACATTTCTATACCTAAATGTTGGCGCAGTTTTTCAATATCACTGACTAAATCCCAAGTGGTGTTTTCTCGTAATTCAGCATGAGGCGTACTTTGACCACAACCGCGCTGGTCAAACATGACTAACCGCCATTTTTCGGGGTGGAAATATTGCCGATAAAAAGCTGGACATGCACCACCAGGGCCCCCATGCAGCAAAACGATGGGTTGACCTTGCGGGTTCCCTGACTCTTCAAAATGAATGGTATGAAGGTCAGAAACCTGTAAATTACCTTCTAAATAAGGCTCGATCGCTGGGTAAAGTTCTCGCATTTTCGATATTTTATCAGTAATATTATCATCGCGATCGCGTCAGCCCTGAGTTGTTAGATCGTTGGCGCGCTCGCACGCATTACACAAGGAAGATTATCTTCTAAAAATTCCTAGTTTTACACGGCTGAATTTAACGACGAAGCCGGGGTAGGATTTTGGTTAGAATAATCCAGAAAACAAGGCTGGCGATCGCACCTGTGCCAATACTGTACCAAAAAGCTTTTGTTTGGTAGAAAAGAATATCTTTAGGTGGAGTTTGTTGAGCGAGAATGACAGAGGATGCAATCTGGCTTGTTGCTAGTCCAATACCTACAATCGCAATATTAGTGTTGAGGTTGCGATCGCGCTGTGCTTCTTCTATCTCCACCATGCCGCGAATTGTAGCGGTCAAGTTTTCTAATATTGCTAATCCTGGATTTAGACCGAGATAGTCTTTTTCTAATTGTACCTGATATTTGTCTTTGACTATCTTGCTAAATTCTTCTAAAAATTTCTCAGTTGTAAAATTGTTTTTACAGTGTTTTTCGTAGTTACGCTCATTAACTTCAACTGTGTGCTGTTGAGTTTGTAGCAGGTTTATATCTTGGACGTAATTAAATACAGTATTAATGTTTTTTTGCAATTCGCTTTTTAGCTCTTGCAATCCTTTCGTTGATAAACTTTCTAAACTATTCTGGTCTATTAAACCATGCTTATATTGCTTCGACAGTCTTTCTTTTAGTTCCCGTCCCTGTTCATAGGCCCAAAGGATTTTATGTCTACAGTAAAACAAGTATCTCCATGAATTATAAAATTTACTAGCTTTTGCAAATGTAGCTTCATCAGGATAGAAAACAACTATCACATGACTGCCTTTTTCAATTTTGTCCCAACGCCCTTCACCACGCCACATTTCATAGACTCTAGCGCCTAAAAATTCTCCTAAATTTTGATGTTGATGTCCTTGTGGAATTATGGCTTTGTAAGCTTGATGAGCGTTTGCTTCAAGAATTGGGTTATTAGCTAGAACTGTCCAGCCTGATATCATCCAAGTTTGCCCTAAGTAGCCATTTTCTGAAATTCCAAGTGCTAAATTGCCATTTTCTGGTAGAAGGTTTAAATCTTTGATTTGAGTTAAGGTATGCTCAATATCAGATAATTCAATTTTTTGAGCGACAGAGCCGCTATAACGTAGGCAGTTACTATCATCAAAATTCGCTTGACTGTAAGAACCATCAACATGATTTGAAATTGTGTTCTGGAAATAAAGGCTTTGTGGATCTTTGTCGTTGGGTTTAGTTGAGAATCCCTTTTGTTTAAGTTGTTCTTTAAGTTGTTCTGCAAGCTTTGACCAATAATCTTGCGTATTGCTCGAACTATCTGCAAGATGGCTTGATCGTAAGATGCAACAGCTTCTTCGTAGCGTTGCAATACATCTAATGCAATTCCTCTACCTCGCAGGGCAAACGCATCTTGGGGGGTAAGTGCGATCGCTTGATCCAAATCTGCTTGTGCTTGCTGCGCTTGGTCAATTTGTTGGCAAACCAATCCTCGCCATACTAGCGCCAAAATGTAGTTTGGCTTAATTCTCAAAGCTTGGTTCAGGTATTCAATGGACTCGTGGTATTGTTCCAGACTATAACAAGTTATACCCAACCCATAAATTATTTGGGGGTTTTCCGGTTCCAGTACAGCAGCTTGCTGAAAAATCTGTAAAGCTGCTTGGTACTCTCCCCAATCTAGTTGGTTGTGTCCTTGCTCTAGTAAACTTGCTACGCTTGGCATTATTACCCAAAGTTCAGTAAGTTTGATTGATATTATAACTTCTGGGCTGAGTAATAGGCTGTTTATAGCAATGCATTTGCAATAATTATTACAAAACCATTAAATAAGTATCTTTTCCTTCCACTGGCAAAACTCGCAATTTCTGATTTTGTAAATCGGGTTCTAATCCTAAATCTTCTAAAGGTATTAATTCCAATAACGGATCTGAACCTTCTGGTAATTCAATACAATTGAATGTCCCTTCTCTTCCCTCAACTGAAAGATTCAACATTTTAAAAATCCGAGCTTTTTGTACTCCTGTAGCTATTTTTACATCTACTTCTCTTTGCAGAGGCAATCCCAAATCAAGAATAATATTTTTAGGCAAGCACAGCCTTGTTGCACCTGTGTCAACTAAAACATCATGTAAAGTAATTGAGCGTATTTGTTCTGTGGGAATAAATCCTCTTTCTGCAAGAGTTTGGTCAATTTGGTTAATAATAGTGATTGTAGTAGTTACTTTGCCCATTTTTTCACTTTTGCTATTTGTCATATCATTTTCCTATAAGAGGATGTTTGAAAAGTGGTATGTTGTGATTTTAATCGAATTATCACAAATTAAAGGGTTGAAGACCCCATCCCTTATGGGTTGCTTGTTTTGTGTTAGGGTCTAAATCCCCATCACAAGACGTAATTGCGAATAGGCCAAAAAGCGAATTGCGAATTGTTTAATACCCCCCTTAATCCCCCTGATACATTAGGGGGGAAACAGGAAATCCAGTTCCCTCCCCTTTATAAGGGGAGGGTTAGGGTGGGGTAAAATCCAGATTTATCAAACAACAGCCCCTTGTTTAGGCTGACGCACCGGACGCTTGCGTAGGCGTAGCCCGTCGTAGACATCGCTTCGACGAACGCCTCCTGCCATTTTGTATTCATCGCTATTCTTGCCGTACTTTGCAGCTACACTGACTAACATGTGTTCTGTTAGTTCCATCAGCGACTTTTCGGCAACTTCAAAGGCTCCCTGAGTCAGATCCACGGTGGAGAGACTTGAGTTATAAGTTTCTAACTTGTCTTGGGTTGTTTTGATGAGGGCTGCAAAAGAGTCAATTGTTACCCCATTGCCTAAGTCTAAGGTAGGACTGATCGATTTCAAAGCTGCAATCCGACGTTGCGCTCTATCAAGTACTTTAGACCCGCGTTTTGGACGTGACATAAATCACTTTCCTGTTTTTAATAATGCGCCAGGACAAAAACTGAGTTCTACCCTGAACTGTACAGCACTAGAATAGACAAAATTAGGGTTAATTGACACCCGCATTATTCAGTATAAATCAATTTATTTATTACAAAAATCTTGAATTGCTTTATGTAAATTCTTGTAGGTTGCCCGAATTCAATAAACGACTGCCCGAATTCAATAAACGACTACCCAAATTCAATAAACGACTGCCCGAATTCAATAAACGACTACCCGAATTCAATAAACGACTACCCGAATTCAATAAACGACTGCCCGAATTCAATAAACGACTGCCCGAATTCAATA